>JALYXP010000003.1 GCA_030947045.1 Verrucomicrobiota bacterium
CACACGCGACCTCCAGCAACTTCTCCTCGTGCGTCTCGACGTTGCGCAGTTTCACGGCCGACATTTCGCCTTTTTCATCCGGGATATATTGCGTGATCACCGTGTTCCAGATCGGTTCGATCGAGTCACACGCGAGCACGCGATCGGCCATAATCTTCGACGCGCGCAGCTTGTCGCGCCGATGGATGAGATAGACCTTAGAAGCGAAGCGGGTGAGGAAGAGCGCTTCCTCCGCGGCGGAGTCGCCACCGCCGACGACGCAGACCGGCACGTTTCGGTAAAATGCGCCGTCACATGTCGCGCAACTCGTCAGGCCGTGACCGATCATCTTCTCTTCATTCTCAAGTCCGATCCACCGCGCCGAGGCGCCGCTCGCGATAATGAGCGACTGCGTTTCGAGCCATTCGTCATCCGCTTTGAGCCGTAATGTCTTCCCGCTCGGATCGAACTCGTCCACTTCGGAATACGAAAACCGCGCCCCGAATTTCTCCGCCTGCGCGTGCATGTTCATGATCAACTGCGGGCCTTCGATTCCTTCCGGAAAGCCAGGGAAGTTCTCGACCAGCGTGGTCGTCGAAAGTTGGCCGCCGGGGTGGCTGCCCTCGAGCACGAGCGGGCTTAAATTTGCGCGCGCGGCATAAATCGCGGCTGTCAGGCCCGCGCATCCGCTGCCCACGATGATCACCTTCTCCATCCCGAAGGATAGCATGCCGCGCAAGGCTTTCGAGATTGGCGGCCTGGCCGCGCTGACTAAGTTTCCCGATGCCTGAGCTGGCCGAGGTCGAATATTACCGCCGCCAATGGGATCCGGGCGTCGGCGCGCGGGTTCTCGCGGTCGAACTACACGCGCAGAAGCGCATTTTCCGCGGCAGCGATGTTCGCGCGCTGAAGCGGCAACTGACCGGTGCAAAGCTGCTGCGTTCCACCGGGCGCGGTAAACAAATGTTGTTCGAATTCTCTGGGCCGAACTGGCTCGGGCTGCATCTCGGAATGAGCGGCACGATGCGTGTCGAGCCGGCGGATTTTAAACCCGAGAAGCATGATCATCTGGTGCTTCGACAGGCGAAGCGCGCGCTCGTCTTTCGCGATCCGCGCTTGTTCGGTCGCGTTCGTTTTCATCACGGCGAACTGCATCCTGAATGGTGGCCGCCGAACCTGCGCCAGATCGGTGACCGCTCTTTCAACCGCGCGTTCTTCGAGTCATTCCTGCAACGCCATCGCCGTGCGCCGATCAAGGCAGTGCTTCTGCTCCAGGGCGGCTTTCCCGGCATCGGTAACTGGATGGCGGACGAGATTCTGTGGCGTGCGAAGATCTTACCGGCGCGCGTGGCCGGTGATCTCGCCGACCCTGAGGGAACGGCGCTATTGCGCGAGACGCGCTTCGTCGCGCGCGAGTCGGTCCGCATCATTGGCGCGGATTTCAGTGATCCGCCGAAGACGTGGCTGATTCATCAACGCTGGAAACGGAGCGGCGTTTGCCCGCGCCATAAAAGCACGCTCGAGCGGGCGACGATCGGTGGTCGCACGACGGCGTGGTGCGGACGGTGCCAGAAGTAGTTCCGGCTTCAACGAAGCGTTCACGGACGGGTCATCCTGAGGCTGGCGAAGCGCGCCGAAGGATCTCTCGCCCGGTCATTGTTCACACATGTTAGCTTGTGTGACACCGACTCCGTGGGCGAGATCCTTCGACCGTCGGCGCGGCTCAGGATGACTTCCGCGACGCCTTAGGCGGTTACGTGCACCGCGATCTTATCGAACCCGGTCGCCCCTGATTTGAATGGCCGCGATTCATCCAGTTCCTGCACCTTCCCGTCGCCGTCGGTCGCGCGGACGGTCAAGACGTGGTCGCCGGCTCCTGGCGGTTGCCATTGATAACTCCAGAGCACCCACGTCAATTTCGTCCCGGGATAATCAATCTTCGCGTCGGCCCAGGTCGCGCCGCCATCCGTGCTCACTTCCACACGCGAGATGCCGCGATCGCCACCGAAAGCGACGCCTTTGATCGTTGTGCCTCCCGCAGATAGCTGCGCCTCGTTTTCCGGCTGATCGATGCGCGAACGCGTCGGCACGATGAAGTTCGGACCCCTGCCCTGCTTCTCGTAAAAGCCAATGGCCTTGTCATCCGCCAGCTCGATCCGCGTGAGCCATTTCACGCTTTTTTCGCCGAAGTAACCGGGAACGATCAGCCGTGCGGGAAACCCGTGCCGCTGCGGGAGCGGCTCTCCGTTCATCTCGTAGGCGACGAGAGTCGTCGGCTCGAGCGCCTTCGCGAGGGGTATCGTGTCGGTATAATTATCAACGCCGTGAAGGCGCACTTTCGTCGCGGTCGACAGCGGCCCGGCGGCCTCCAGCAGAGTGTGCAACGGCACCCCTTTCCACGCGGCGTTACTCATCAGCCCGGCACCGAGCCCGTTGCTGATACACATCAACGTTGTCTCCTGCACGACCGCGCCGAGAGCCTTGAAACGATCTAGCTTGTAGCGCTGGCGTGTTTTGACGAGGCCATTCACCTCGAGCCGCCAAAATGAAGGACGCACCTCGGGATCGACGACGTTTTTCGTGACGGTGTAGAACCGGTCGTTAGGCGTGATCGGTTGCACATCGGCGCCTTTGTATTGCAAGCCGTCATAGCTAAACGTCGCAGCCGCGCACAGTTTCCGCAGGAGCGCATAACCGCCGCCTGCCACAAGCAGGCCGAGACCGCCCATGATCAAGGCGCGCCGGCCGATCGGTGGCGTGTATTCCGCGTCGGCCGGAAGCGCACGTGGACGCCCGAACATCCCCCGGAAGCTGAGGACGAGCGTGCGTTCGAAAGCAACGAAAGAGAGTAGCAGGCCAAGAAGCGTCGCAATCGTCGCGTTGCGCTCCGGCAAGCCGCCGTAGTGCGTGCCAAGCACAGGCCAGAGGACGACTGCCGTGACGGCGAGCGGTAGCAGCACGAAAAGCGCGAGCGAGAAGAGCGAACGACGCCGCTCGGGCGCTCCGCAAAGAACTGCTCCGTAAATCGCGCCGCCAAGGGCGCCGAGGAGAAGTTGGCCGCCGATCACAGACGCGACGCCTAGTTGCTTCATGTGGTTGTAGCCACCGACGCGGCCCATTAAGGCAAGGAACTGATCGACCGGGATGAAAGCCGAGAGTCGGTCGCCGATGAGTGTGAACGGCATCGCGATGCCGAATGCCGACATCAGCAACAGCATCAGCGCCGTCATGACAATCGCGGCGAGCAAGCCTGCCCATGCTCCAGCGATGATGCTTTTCCAGCGCGACGGCTGGGTGGCGTGGGGCGATTCGCTCATAGAGATTGAGTACCTTGGAGTTGCGGATGACAGGAGTTATTCCCGCTCGTTTTCTCCGCCGAGGCGCTATGCTGCACGGTGCGGTGGCAGAAGTCTCTCCTGTTTTTAGTGGGCGCCAGTTTGTTTGGAACCGCTGGCGCGCGGGCGCAAAACGTTGAACGCCCAACGAGCGAGCCCTACACCGGCGACCTCGCCATTTTCGAAGACCCGCAGCGCGACGAGAAGCTGCAGATCAATCGGGTGATGGATCTGCTCGGGCTGAAGGAAGGCTCGCGCGTCGCCGACATCGGCGCGGGATCCGGCTGGTTCACCGTGCGCGCGGCACGGCGGGTGGGGAAGAGCGGCGTAGTCTACGCCGTGGAGATCAACCGGGATTACCTCCGTCACATCAAGCAGCGCGCGGCTCGAGAGAAACTGCCGAACATTCGGACGATTCTCGGTAAACCGGACGATCCGCGGCTGCCTGTGGCCAGCGTCGATGCAGTGCTTTTGTTGAAGGCGTATCACGAAGTCGCGAAACCCGTCGCGCTGCTTCGGCACCTCCGAGCGGCGATGCGGCCGGGCGCTCTTCTTGGAATAATCGATAAGAATGGCAACGGCGGTGATCACGGCCTCGGAGCCGACGTCGTTACGAAAGAAGCGACTGCCGCCGGCTTTACCCAGGCGCAGCAGTTCGACTTCGTGAAAGCGGACGGGATGGATTATTTCCTGATCTTCCGCGCGGCGAAATAGCAGCTACGCAGATCAGGCCGGCGGCTGCGGTACGGTTCCCGCTATTTCTACCAGTTCGGCGCCTCGCCGTTTTTGTGAATAAGGAACTGATCGACGCACTTTTAACCGCGATGCTGCAGAGCGCTGACGGCGTTTCGGATTTGCTTTTCGCCGTCGGAAAACCGCCCGTTCTCGAGCAGCATGGATCACTCGATGAGTTCCCGGTGG
>JALYXP010000015.1 GCA_030947045.1 Verrucomicrobiota bacterium
GAGCGGCGCGTTCGGTTCGGCAAAGCCTCTCCCTTGATCGAAAATTCGGAGGTGACACACCCGCGCGAAAGGTCGTTTCCGAATTTCCACTGAAGACAGGAAAGGAACACTTATGAAACTACCAAACGAGAACAGCGAGTCCGGCGCGATGGGGTACATCCTGGCGTGGCTGATCGGAATTCCGATTCCGATTCTGCTGCTGATTTTCCTTCTGCGGGGTTGCTCGTAGCGAGCTAAGCAGGGAGGCGATCCGCCTGGCGAATTCGACTGCGTAGGAGCGTCGGGTTAACGCCAGGCGGTTTCCTTGTACTCGGCCGGAGTTCCGTCAGCTCGTCATCCCGAGCGAAGCCGAGGGACCCCGTGGCAAAAGTGAAGATAACGCCACGGGGTTCCTCGACTCCGCTGCGCTTCGCTCGGAATGACGCGCGGCGGAACTGGTTCTACACTGCGCGATGGTGAACCACCGATACGAGCTCGCGAGTGACAATACCGCCGGGATCTGTCCGCCGGCGTGGGCTGCGCTGGAAGAAGCGAATGCTGACGCGGTCGCATCCTATGGCGACGATCGCTGGACCGGTCGGGTGGCCGATCTCGTGCGCGAGATATTCGAGACGGATTGCGAGTCGTTCTTCGTCTTCAACGGCACCGCTGCAAACTCCCTCGCGCTCGCGCAGCTCTGTCGCTCGTTTCACAGCGTCGTTTGCTACGAACATTCACACATCGAGACGGACGAGTGCGGTGGGCCGGAGTTCTTTTCCGGCGGCGCGAAATTGCTCCCGGTCGGCGGCGCGAATGGCAAACTCGATCTCGCTGAAATCGAAGCGACGTTGCTGAAACAGCGCGAGCTACATTCGCCAAAGCCACGCGTCATCAGCGTCACGCAATCGACGGAGCTCGGCACCGTTTACCGGCGTGATGAGGTCGCCGCGATCACCGATTTCGCCCGCGAACGTTCGATGCTGGTGCACATGGATGGCGCGCGTTTCGCGAATGCCGTCGCCTCGTTAGGCTGCTCGCCGAAAGAGATCACGTGGGAAGCTGGCGTGGATGTTCTCACCTTCGGCGGGACGAAAAACGGAACGGGCGGCGGCGAAGTCGTGGTGTTCTTCAAGCGCGAGCTCGCGCAGGAGTTCGACTACCGCGCGAAACAAGCCGGACAGCTCGCTTCGAAGATGCGCTTTCTGGCGGCGCCGTGGGCGGGCCTTCTGAGCGACGGCGTCTGGCTGGAGAACGCTCGCCGCGCCAACGCTTCGGCCGAAAAACTCGCGCGAAAATTAGCCGATACGGCTGGCCTTGCACTTGCATTCCCGCGCGAGGCGAACGCGCTCTTCCTGCACATGCCGGAAATAATGGTGACGCAGCTGCACGCGCGCGGCTGGCATTTCTACAAGTTTATCGAGCCCGATGTGTATCGCCTGATGTGTTCGTGGGACGTCGCCGACAGCGTGCTCGACGCTTTTATCGCGGATGTAAACGCGGCTGCAGGGTGATTTCGCGCGTCATTCCGACCGAAGCGAAGCGGAGTGGAGGAACCCCGTTGCAACACGCCTGATAAAGCCGTGGGGTCTCTCGACTTCGCTCGAGATGACAGACAAAGTGAAGCTCTCCATGAACTCAATCCGATCCTCGTTATTCTTCCTCGCGCTGTTCACCATCGTCACTAGTTCCTTCTCCAAGGAACCAGCAGCCATTCCCGCGAAAACGAGTCCGCAAATCGTCGAGGTCACACGCGAGATTTCGCCGAAGAACATCGAGGCGACGATCAACAAACTGGTGAGCTTCGGGACGCGTCACACGCTCTCCGACGCGACGAGCGACACGCGCGGCATCGGTGCTGCGCGGCGGTGGATCCAGTCCGAGTTCGAGCGCTACAGCAAAGAATGCGGCGGTCGACTGGAGGTCACAATGGATGAGTTCACGCAGCCGCCGGGTCAGCGAAATCCGGAGCCGGTCCAAGTCGTGAATGTTGTAGCGACGCTACCCGGTTCGCAGCTGGAATCGCGCGACCGGATCTATGTTGTTACCGGCCATTACGATTCGCGCGTCACCGATCCACTCAACGCAACCGCGGATGCGCCCGGCGCAAACGATGACGCTTCTGGTACCGCCGCCGTGTTGGAAATGGCGCGTGTCATGTCGAAGCGGCAATGGGATGCGACGCTCGTCTTCATCGCCGTGGCCGGCGAAGAGCAGGGGCTTTTCGGTTCCACGCATTGGGCGCAGATGGCGAAAGCGAAAGGCTGGAATGTCGCTGGCATGATCACCAACGACATCATCGGCAGCTCGCATGCTGATGACGGACATGTCGACAAAACTCACGTGCGCTTATTCGCTGAAGGAGTGTCGCCGCTCCGAGAAGTGAGCGGTGAGACCCGCACGATGCTGCAAACCGGCGGCGAGAACGACAGCGGTGCGCGCGAGTTGGCGCGATTCATCAAGACCGTGGCCGAAAAGGATGTGCCCGGCATGACGGTAGACATCGTCTATCGCCGCGATCGTTACCTGCGCGGCGGTGATCACTCGCCTTTTCTCGACGCTGGCTTTCCCGCGGTTCGCATGACGGAACCGAATGAAGATTTTCGCCATCAGCATCAGGATTTGCGCACTGAAAACGGAGTCAAATTCGGCGACCTGGCGGAATTCTGTGACTTCGACTACATCGCGCAAGTCGCCCGCGTGAACGCCGCTGCGCTTGGCACGCTCGCGCTCGCGCCTGCCGCACCGAAGGAGGTGAAGGTGGAAACGAAAGAGCTGACCAACGACACCACGCTGACTTGGACAGCGAATACCGAGCCGGACATCGCGGGCTACCAAGTCGTCTGGCGTGAGACGACCGCTCCGCTCTGGCAGCAATCAGCTTCGGCCGGAAACGTGACGCGATTCACCATCCCAAAAGTCTCGAAGGACAATTATTTGTTCGGTGTTTGCGCGGTCGACAAGGACGGGAATGTCAGCCCGGCGGTCTATCCCGCGCCGCTCCGGTAAAAGCGCCTCCGCAAATCAGCGACAATTTCGCTGGTGAGACGCGCGCGAGTTCGATAAGACTCCGCGCATGGTTCTCGCTGCACGGCTCGTAATTCTTAGCGCGGTCGCCCTCACCAGCTGTCACACCGCGAAGACGGCGGCGGTGAAAACCTTCCGCGTGATCGACACGCCGGCGCGTTTCGTGCGCGATCGCATCGATCCGCCGGACCAGACGACTACTACGACCACCACGACGAGCGAGCGGACGAGGGCGAGCAACTCCGATGTCGCAAATCCCGGCCGGCCGATCACCACTTCGACGCCTCCGCGGTCTGCGGCTGCGACGTCACGGACGGTGACACAAAGCCGTCCAACAGCATCCCCGCGTCCGAGCGCCAAGACTTCGCGCAGCCAGTCGGCGTCCTCGACGACGGCGACGCCACGGCCCTCGCCTTCCTCTTCAAAGACGTCTGCGCCGAGCACGTCGGCGTCCGAATTCCCGACCGCTCGCGCTGTGCCGGGGAAACCGGGATTCGTTTTCAGCGTCGACCCGAAGGGCGGCATGATCGACGTGACGGGCTACAAATCTGGCGACAAGGCGAAAGACCCTTACACGCATCAGGTTTTCATTGTCCCGTAGTCCTTGGTCGGCTCCCCCTGACATCGTTGGTTCTGAGCCGAATTTACATAATTTCTAGAAAAGCAGAGCTCCGGCTCGTCTGCGTACGCTTCCTGCTTTTACGAGCGATATGATTCGCAACGAAGGTCGATCTGCCACGCAGCGGACGCGTCGCGGCAACAGCCTCGGCTTCTTCGTTGCGATCGGCTGCGCGCTGCTGGTGGTATTCGGTCCGCATGCCCGGGCTTACACGCTCTCCGGTTACAAATGGGCTCCGGGCGAGGTCGTTTTGCAGCTGCGCCTCGGTGATTCGCCACGCGCTCTGCTCGACGGGAAGACCAACTGGAACACCGCCGTTGCGCCCGCGATCGATGCCTGGAATCAACGGGCCGGCGCGATCCATCTAACCGGCGTGGCCGGGCCAGCCGCAGCCGCGAGCAAAGGCGATCGGGTGAACACTGTCGCTTTCGCGTCGAGCGTTTATGGCAGTTCCTTCGGCGCGAGCACGCTCGCGGTCACATATTATATGATGTCCGGCTCGACGATGATCGAAGCCGACGTGCTGTTTAACCAGGCGATGGTGTTCGATAGCTACAGCGGCGGCTTGAAGTTCCCGATCGGCGGCGGCACGGCTATCGCGGACATCGGGCGGGTCTTTCTGCACGAACTCGGTCACGGGATCGGACTGAACCACACAACCGGCGACGCGATTATGAACGCGACGATCAGCGACCGGTCTGTCCTCGCGCCGGACGATATCGCCGGCGTGCAGTTCATGTATGGCGCGCCGGCCAACCCTACCCCGACGCCTGTGCCAAGTGCGACGCCGACTCCCACCCCGGTGCCGGCCACACCTACGCCGACTCCCTCGCAGGTTGCCGCCAGCCATCTCGCAAACATCTCGACGCGCATGAATGTCGGGACGAACGAGAACGTTCTCATCGGAGGCTTCATCATCACCGGCGCCGAGTCGAAGAGGGTGATCATCCGCGCGATCGGACCGTCGCTCTCGAATCTCGGCGTCTCCGGTGCGATGTCGGACCCGGTGCTCGAGCTCTACAATTCCACCGGAAACATGATCATGAGCAACGATGACTGGCAGTCCGGCACCCAGGCAGCGGAGATCGCGGCGAGCGGTGTCGCACCGATCGTTGCCGTCGAGTCGGCCCTGATTGCGTCATTGCCGGCAGGTAGCTACACGGCTGTCGTGCATGGCCGGGATGGCGGACAAGGCATCGCAATCGTCGAGGCGTATGAGCTCGACGCGACGGGGACGCGACTGGTGAACATTTCCACGCGCGGACGCATCGGGACGGGAGATCAGGCGATGATTGGCGGCTTGATCATGCAAGGGACGGCTTCGAAGAAAGTGATCATTCGCGCCCTCGGGCCATCCCTCGCCGCAAATGGAATCAGCGGCGCACTCGCAAATCCGACGCTCGAAGTTCGTGACGGCACCGGCAATCTCGTGATCGCCAATGACGACTGGAGCACAGGAGCACAGGCCGCTGACATCGCAGCGACGGGGGTCCCGCCGACGAATCCTCTCGAAAGCGCCGTAATTGCGAATCTTGCCCCCGGCAATTACACCGCTGTGGTCCGAGGATTGAACAACAGCACTGGCGTTGGCCTCGTGGAAGTCTTCGATCTCGATCCGTAGAACAACCGAATAACCGCTCGATCTTCCGCGCAACCCGTGTGAACTTTCCCTGTTAAACAAACCGCTTCGATGCTGCTTATGAAAACGTTCCGCCTGTTCCTGATCGCTACCGTTGCGCTGCTCACCTTCAACTCCGCGCGGGCGACAACCGTCATCCCTCCGTCATTCACCGAGCTCGTGAATGAAGCTGAGCTGATCTTCCAGGGCACCTGCACCGATTCGAAATCCGAGTGGACCGGCGACGGCGCGCAACGTCACATCGTTACCTTCGTGACATTCAAGGTCGAAGACGCGCTGAAGGGCAGCCCCGGGGCGACCTACACGATTCGCATGCTCGGTGGCACGGTCGACGGGACCACGATGGAAGTGAGCGACTCGCCGAAGTTTAAGCCAGGCGATCGCGACATCCTGTTCGTGCAGCATAACGGCGAACAGTTCATCCCCTTGGTCGGCATCATGCACGGGCGGTATCGCATCGAGCAGGACCAGACTACCGGAGCTGAGAAGGTGATGACGAATGGCGGGCAGGC
>JALYXP010000030.1 GCA_030947045.1 Verrucomicrobiota bacterium
TGATCGAGGCGCGCTGGCTCTTCGGCGTCGAAATGTCCCGCGTCGAAGTGGTCGTGCACCCGCAGAGTATCGTGCATTCAATGGTCGAGTTCATTGACGGGTCGGTGCTCGCGCAGATGAGCCATTCGGACATGTGTTTTCCGATTCAGTACGCCGTCACCTGGCCGGAGCGCGTCCCGAATTCTCTGGCACCGCTCGATTTTGGAAAGCTGGGAAAGCTCGAGTTTGCAACTCCGCGTTATGATGACTTCGCCGCGCTCAATCTTGCACGGCGTGCCGGCGAAACCGGCGGCACCCTGCCTGCTGTCCTAAACGCCGCCAATGAAATCGCCGTCGCCGCCTTCCTCGAGAAGCGCATTCCATTCCCAGGCATTTGGCAGCTCGTCGAGCAGGTCATGAATCGCCATCACTCCGTTGCGGACGCCGACCTCGATGCGATATTGGTCGCCGATCAATGGGCGCGAGACGAAGCCAGAAAATTAGCCACCGATTTACACGGATGAAACACGGATTGAAGAGAGACCCTCTGATTCTCTGCCTTTATCCGTGGAAATCCGTGGCTAAACAAAATCTTTCATGATCCCGCAAATCCTCCGCGTCGTCTTCATCGCCCTCGAAGTCGTCGTCCTCTTTAACCTGCTCATCATCGTCCACGAGCTCGGCCACTTCCTCGCGGCACGCTGGCGCGGTTTGTTCATCGAAGGCTTCGGCGTCTGGTTCGGCAAGCCGATCTGGAAGAAGACGATCAACGGCGTGCAGTACTCGTTAGGCTCACTGCCTTTCGGCGGATTTGTGAAACTTCCGCAGCTCGCGCCGATGGATATTATCGAGGGCGAAGCGGACGTCGATCGCGCGAAGCTTCCGCAGATTTCAGCGCTCGATAAGATCATCGTGGCGATCGCGGGTCCGGTTTTCAGCCTGCTCCTCGCTCTTGTTTTCGCGTGCATTGTCTGGGTGGTCGGGCATCCGACAAACGAATCCGATGTCACGACCGTGATCGGCTATGTCCCGATCAATTCGCCCGCGGGCAAAGCCGGCCTACAGCCCGGCGACAAGATCCTCGAGGTGGATAACCAAAAGGTTCTGAAGTTCTCCGGGATGACCGACAGCGTCATCTGGAACGTCGTGCGCAGCGAAGGCGCGACCATTCCGTTCAAGGTTGAACGCGGCGGGCAGGTTCTGGATTTCGCGGTGGAACCATACAAGGCGGAGACCCGCGGTTGGCGGCGGAAGAGCGTGCGCCAGGTGATGATTTCGCCAGCGCAAACCCCGATCATCGACACGGTCATTCCAGGATCGCCGGCGGAAGCAGCAGGTCTTGCGCATGGCGACATTGTTCGCGGGTTCAACGGCACTCCGATCTACAGTCCGGCAGCGGTAGGCGATTACGTCGATTCGCACCCGGATCAGCCGATCACGCTGCAAGTGATGCGCGGCGACAAGCTAATGGAGCCAACCCTCCAGCCGAAAGTTCTCGATCCGAAAGACAAGGCGCCGCGGCTCGGGATTTGGTGGGACGCCGACGGCCTCATGTCGGTCGCGCATCCGAGCCCGCTCGAGCAGGTTTACAAAAGCATTACCGGGACGTTGAACACGATCGGCGCCGTCGCGTCGCCGAAGTCCGACGTGAAGCTGCAGCACATGAGCGGCCCGGTGGGCATTGCTCGTGTTTACTACATGCTTTTCCAGAGCGACCGCGGCTGGCAGCTCGCGCTCTGGTTCAGCGTGGTGCTGAATGTAAACCTCGCGATCCTGAACATGCTCCCGATCCCGGTGCTCGATGGCGGCCACATCGTGCTCGCGATCATCGAATCAATCCGCCGCAAGCCGGTGAACATCAAGATCCTCGAGTTTGTGCAGACCGGCTGCGCCGTAGTCATCATTGGCTACATGGCTTACGTCAGTTTTTTCGATATCGGCGATTGGTTTGGCCGCGATCCGGAAGCGCGCAAAGCGAAGACGACGCAGAAGCCGTAGCGGAAAGCCGGTGCAGCGCGCCGGTTCTTGGTTAGCGTGGCAACATGAATGCAGCCATGACCACAACAGCTTTCGAGCTGCACGGTTACCGAATCGTGCGGAGTGTCGGCGTCGTCCGTGGCATTATCGTCCGCTCGCGTTCCATCTTCGGAACAATCGGCGCGGGTCTGCAAACGCTAGTTGGTGGGAACATCACGATCCTAACAAATCTCTGCGAAAAGACGCGCCAGGATGCGCTCGAACAGATGCTGGAGCATGCCATGGCTCTCGGTGCAAACGCGGTCGTCGGATTGCGTTATGATGCGACTGAAATCATGCAAGGTGTGACTGAAGTGCTGTGCTACGGCACCGCTGTGGTGGTGGAGCCGGCTACGGCTGCGTAACGAATGAGCTACTGCGCGAATCCGTTCGTCTATCAGCGTCGCGTCACGCGCGAGGTGATGGTTGGCCGTGTCGGAGTCGGCGGCGCAAATCCGATCCGCGTCCAGTCGATGATCACCTGTGACACGATGGACACGGCGGCGGCGATCGCGCAGACGATGGAGCTCGCGATGGCCGGTTGCGAGATCGTCCGCATCACCGCGCCGACGGTCAAAGACTCTGCCAATCTGCAGCACATCGTGCGTGGCCTGCGCGAGCGCCGCTGCGACGTTCCGATCGTGGCCGACATCCATTTCAAACCGGAAGCCGCGATCGAAGCCGCGAAATGGGTCGACAAAGTCCGGATCAATCCGGGCAATTACGCTGACTCGAAGAAGTTCAAAATCATCGAGTACACCGACGAGCAGTACGCCGCTGAGATCGAGCGGATCCGCGAGCGATTTAGGCCGCTCGTCTTGCTCTCGAAAGCGCGCGGCATCGCGATGCGCATCGGGACGAATCACGGCTCATTATCCGATCGCATTATGAATCGCTACGGGGACACGCCGCTCGGGATGGTCGAGAGCGCGCTGGAATTCGCGCGCATTGCGCGGGAGCTGGATTACCACGCGTTCGTGTTCTCAATGAAGTCGAGCAATCCGAAGGTGATGATCAACGCCTACCGGTTGCTCGTCGCGCGCCTGCAGCAGGAAGGCCCGGATTGGAATTATCCGATCCACCTCGGCGTAACTGAAGCCGGTGAAGGCGAAGACGCGCGGATCAAGAGCGCCATCGGCATCGGCTCGCTGCTGGAGGATGGAATCGGCGACACGATCCGCGTGTCGTTAACTGAAGACAGCATCCACGAGATCCCGGTCGCACAGGCACTCGCGGCTCCTTACAACGCGCGACTCAATGCTACGCTTGATCCAAGTCCCGCGACCGAGACACCGCCCGTTTCATACGATCCATTTTCTTACCAGCGTCGGCCATCGGACAGGCTGCAGCTGTCTGGCATCAGCACAAAGGTTGCGGTCGGTGGCGAAGAAATTGTGCGGGTGCTTGTGCGGCAGGCGAGCTTTGAAAAGATCGCGCACAAGGTCGACCGCATGGGCGACTATCAGCCGGAAATCATCTATGAGAGTGCCGCCGTCGAAGAAGTCGATCCGCTGGATGATGGAGCGATTGAGCAGCTGAACAAAACGCAGCAGCCGCGACTCGTCACGGTGAGGGACGGCACGAATTTACCTGTCATCGCCGCCTTCAGGTTGCTTGCGGCCAATGTCGCGCCACACCATCCGATTCTACTGAAGGACACGCTACGCAGTCATTCCGAGCGGAGTGCAGCGGAGCGGAACGAAGTCGAGGAACCCCGTGGCGAAAAATTAAACTTGGAACAACGGGGTCCCTCGACTTCGCTCGGGATGACCGGAGCCGGCGATTGTTTTCTCCAAACACTGCTGACCGCGTCGACAAACATCGGGTCGCTGCTCTGCGACGGAATCGGTGACGCGATTCTAGTGCAGGGCGAAGAGGCTCCGGGCCAGGCGTTGCGGCTGAGCTACAATATCCTGCAGGCTGCCGGCACGCGCATTTTCAAGACAGATTATGTCGCCTGCCCTTCCTGCGGACGAACCCTGTTCAACTTGCAGACGACGACGGCGCGCATCAAAGCGGCGACATCACATCTCAAAGGCGTGAAGATCGCCGTCATGGGTTGCATTGTGAACGGTCCGGGCGAAATGGCGGACGCGGACTTCGGCTACGTTGGCGGCGCGCCGGGCAAGATCAATCTCTACGTCGGAAAGACAGCGGTGAAGTTCAACATTCCTGAACTGGAAGCGGTTGATCGGTTGCAGGATCTAATCCGCGAACACGGCAAGTGGATCGAACCGCTAGCGAACCTTGAGCCAGTCGCGTCGTAGCGACGAACGCGTCGTATCGTATCCTGAGCCGCAGACGTTCGAAGGATCTCGCCGACGCAGTTTACGG
>JALYXP010000042.1 GCA_030947045.1 Verrucomicrobiota bacterium
CTGGCGATCGACCGACGTGAACGCGTTGTGCTTTTCGGCGATTACGACGTCGATGGCGTCACCTCCCTGGCGTTAATGGCCGAAATGCTGCGCGCGTACGGGGCAGACCCGAAACTGTTCCTGCCGCTCCGAATGGACGAAGGCTACGGGCTGAGTCGCGAAAGCGTCGACCGCTGCTGGCAACTGCATGAGCCGCAACTGCTGATCGCGGTTGATTGCGGCACGTCGTCCGTCGCAGAAATTGCTGAACTGAAAGCGCGCGGCGCTGACGTCATCGTTCTCGATCACCACGAGCCGAAGTCCGAGCAGCCGGATTGTGTCGCGACTGTGAACCCGAAGATCGGTGACGAATGCGCGTATCGATATCTCTGCAGTGCGGGGGTCGTCTTCAAGGTTTGTCACGCGTTGCTGAAGCTGCGGCCGGTCGCAGGGTTCGACCTGAAAGAGCAACTCGATCTCGTCGCACTCGCGACTGTTGCCGACATCGTGCCGCTCGAACGTGAGAACCGACTGCTGGTGCATCACGGCAGCAAGCGAGCGTCGCAAAGGGCGCGGCTCGGATTGCGTAAGTTGATGGAAGTCGCGGGCGTTCGCCCGCCCGTCTGCGCGGAGGATATTGGTTTTCGCCTCGGGCCCCGGCTGAATGCGGCTGGTCGGCTAACGAGTGCAGAAGCCGCGTTGAGGCTCTTGCTGACGCACGATGAGACCGAAGCGTCCGAGCTAGCGGCAATGCTTGATAGACAAAACCGCGAGCGACAACAGGTGGAGAAAGAGATCTTCGCAGCGGCTGACGAGCAAGTGCGAAGCAACTTCGATCCGTCGCGCGATGCCGCGATCGTAGTGGCTGATCGTGGTTGGCATCCCGGCGTACTCGGCATCGTCGCGTCGCGTCTGACGCGCAAATATCATCGACCGACGATCGTCATCGGGATTGACGGCGATGGCGTCGGCAAAGCGAGCGGTCGCAGCATCGAGGGTCTTTCGCTCGTCGCCGCGCTGGATCGATGCGGCGAGTTGTTGGAGAAATTCGGCGGACACGAGATGGCCGCTGGATTAACTATCCGCGAAGAGAACGTGGCCGCGTTCGGTGAGCAATTTCGCGCAGTCGCTCGCGAGATGTTGTCGGAAGAGCACCTGCAGCCCTGTCTGCATCTCGATCACGAGGTCACGTTCGCCGAACTGAACGGTGACCTTTTGCAATGGCATGAATTACTGGAGCCATTCGGCAACGGCAATTTGCAGCCAACATTCTTCGCACGCGAAGTCGAGCCCGTAGCGCCCCCGAAGCTGGTGAAGGATAAGCACCTCGTGTTGCGATTACGCCAGCGGAACTACCATGCTCGCGCGATCTATTTCGACGGCGCCAGTGCAGAACTTCCGAAGCCGCCGTGGGACGTTGCTTTCCGCATTCAAGGCGATGAATACGAGGGCGAGAAACGGCTCCAGGTGCAGGTGCAGGCGTTGCGCGCGGCTGCTCCGATCGAGTGATGCAGCTGTCGCAAAAACTTGATGAATGCGATTGGGTCCCGCGCGCGCGTGTCCTGCCGCTGCGGCGGCTCGACATCGAGACGGTCGAGCAGTTGCTGACGCATTTTCCACGCCGGCACGAAGACCGGCGCGAGTTTGCCGGATTTCCGCGCGAGGAAAGTGAGACGCCGATCTGTCTGTGTGGTGAAGTGGTGAAGACGTCAGTCCGTCGATTTGGCGGGTGGAAGAAGATTTTTGAAGCGACGATCGAGCCTGCCGAGGCCAATGCGCTCAGCCAGCCGCTCGTCTTACGCTGGTTCAATCTGCATTACGTGCAGAAGATGATCGCGACGGGCCAGCAGCTCGTCGTGTTCGGCAAACCGCGGCTCCGAGGGCAGCGGATTTGCATGGAGCATCCAGAGTTTGAGGTGATCGAGAATGACGAAGAGTTCTCCGTTCATTTTCGACGGATTACGCCGATTTATTCGGCAACGGAAGGACTATCGCAGCGCGTCTTCAGGGGCCTTGTTTACCATGCGCTCGAGAATCTTGATGAAGGCGAAGTCGAGACGTTGTTGCCGCGAAATATGGATCAGGGCGGACGCCGACGAGCGTTACAACAGATTCATTTTCCGGATGACGAAGCCACTCTGAAAGAAGCGCGTGAGCATCTGGTGTTCTCGGAGTTCTTCGAGATGCAGATGGCGATCGCGTCGCGTCGCGCGGAACTCGCCACCCGCACGGGCGAAGCGCATTGCGGGTCGGGTGAGTTGCTCGACAAGTTTTTGCGCGCCTTGCCGTTCGATTTTACGGACGCACAGGCGCGTGTGCTCGACGAGGTGCGCCGCGATCTCGCAGCAGCGCGCCCGATGAACCGACTGCTGCAAGGCGATGTCGGATCCGGCAAAACCGTCGTCGCCATTGGCGCGATGCTCCTCGCCGTCGAAGCGGGATTCCAAGCCGCGCTGATGGCGCCGACGCAGATCTTAGCCGAGCAGCACTATGCAGTGCTCTGTCGCTGGCTAGAACCGCTCGGGATCCGGATCGCGCTCCGCACCGGCACGCGACAGGAAGAAAACGCACCGCTCCCACTCTTCGCGCCGACTGCAACTCTGGGGAGCGCACGCTTGCAGCGTGCTGGTGATGGCATTCTGCCATCACGGACTTTTGTCGGCGACGTTAGCGTTAACGTTGACGCATCGCATTATTCAAAACGCCGTCTCCCGCACTTCGAGAAACCATGGGCAATTTACGCGCTGACGATGTCGACGATGCAACGGGTTCCGCTGAGCGCCGATGCGCGGACAATAATCCTGGATGCATGGCGGCATTTTCATGGATCTCGTTACGACCTGATCGCGATTTGCGTGATGCCTGATCACGTTCATGTGCTGTTTCAACCGTGGCCGAAACGGGGAGACTCGGAGATCGTCTGGTCTCTGACGGAGCTGCTGCGGTCGCTGAAAACATTTACTGCGAAAGAGATCAATAAACTTACCGGCTCGCGCGGTGCTGTTTGGGAAAAGGAGACGTTTAATCGTTACGTTCCCTCGGATCACGACCTTGCAGAGAAGTTTTCCTACATCGTGCAAAATCCTTGGGAGGCGGGAGTTGTCGAAGTGGAGCAGCAGTACCCTTGGATATGGACGTCAGGAGAGAGCGACGCGGACGAAAGTTCGTCGCGGCAGAATGCCGCGACCGGCACGCTGCAAGCGTGCGCTCCCCGAGAGGAGACGAGCGCACCTGAGATCATCATCGGGACGCATGCGTTGCTTTATGAAGGCGTGTCGTTTGAAAATCTCGGGCTCGTCGTGATTGATGAGCAGCATAAATTTGGAGTGTCTCAGCGAGCGCGGCTGACGGCGCGCGAGCCGACGCCGGATGTGCTCGTAATGACGGCGACACCGATTCCGCGGACGCTTACGATGACTGTTTATGGCGACCTCGATGTTTCCGTTATCGATGAGATGCCTTCGAATCGTGGCAAGATCATCACCGCCATTCGCGATAGTGCGGAGATCGGAGAGCTGCTGACGTTTTTGCGTAGCCAACTCGAAGATGGACGTCAGGCTTACGTCATCTACCCACTGATCGATGAGAGCGAAAAGCTAGAGGCGAAAGCAGCGGCGGCGGAATTTGAGACTTGGTGCGAGCGCTTGCGACCGTTCCGCTGCGATCTGCTACACGGCCGAATCGCGGCGCCGGAAAAGCAAGCGATCATGGAACGATTTCGACGCGGCGAGACGAGCGTGTTGATCAGCACGACGGTGATCGAAGTCGGGGTCGATGTGCCGAATGCGACGATGATGTTGATCGAGAACGCGGAGCGGTTCGGGCTCGCACAGCTGCATCAGCTGCGCGGCCGCATCGGGCGCGGCGAGCACAAATCTTATTGCGTGTTGCTGACTGCGGATAAGGCGCCCGAGACAGCGCAGAAGCTGGGCGTTCTAGAAAGAACAAGCAACGGTTTCGACGTGGCGGAGGCGGACTGGGATCAGCGCGGGCCGGGCGATCTGCTCGGAACGGCGCAGAGCGGATTGCCTGCGCTGAAGCTCGGGAATCTAAAAACGGACTTTCAGCTAATGCAGCGTGCGCGCGCGGCGGCGAATGCGATCCTGGAGTGGGACCCGAAGCTGGAGGCAGTTGAGAATCAACGTTTCCGCAGGTTGGTTGTCGAACAAGAGGGGCGAACCTTTTCCAACGTTAGCTGATGAAAAATCTTCTGAAATTTCTCCTCTTCGTGGCCCTGTTGAGTGCCGCGATTTCCGCGCTCTACGACTACCGGTTGAAACACGGCGGGCTGAACCTGGTCGCGCGCGCGACTCCGGAAAAATATACGCTCGCTTCGAATGCGAGCGTGGAGCCAAAGGATATCCCGACCCTAGACGCGTTGAATCGCGAGCGTCGGGCACTGGTGGCCGGCGTTCTGCCATCCGTCGTCAGCATCAAGACAACGAAGAAGGTCCCAATGCGTCGGCAAGGCATGGACCCATTCGAATTTTTTTATCGGAACTCGCGCCAATTTCGGAATCCGGGAGAGCAGGCGACAGTGCAGAATTCCCTTGGTTCAGGGGTGATCGTTTCGACGGAAGGTCACATCATCACGAACAATCACGTCGTCGATCAGGTGGACGAAATCGAAGTGCAAATGAGCGACGGCCACACCAAGAAGGCGCGATTGGTCGGCGCTGACGCGCAGGTCGATCTCGCGGTGCTGAAGGTGGACGAGCCGGGCGTGAAACCGCTGAAATTCGGTGATTCGGACGGGGTACAGCCAGGCGATTTCGTGCTGGCGATTGGCAATCCCTTTGGCTTCGAGGAGACGGTCACAGACGGGATCATTAGCTCGAAGGGACGACCGAATCGTGTCGACGGGTTCGGCGATTTCTTGCAGACGAACGCCGCGATTAACCCGGGGAACAGCGGTGGTCCGTTGATCAATCTGCGCGGCGAAATTATCGGCATCAACACCGCGATCATTTCGCGCAGCGGCGGCTCGCAAGGGATCGGTTTCGCGATTCCGTCGAACTCGGTACGGACCGCGCTCGAGAGTTTGCTGAAGCAGGGTCGCATCATTCGCGGTTATCTTGGCATCCAGACGCGAACGCTGCAGCAGGATGAAGCGGAACGCGATGCCGATGGGGTGGTGGTCGAAGACGTGGTGCCGGGCTCGCCGGCAGCCGAGGCGAAGCTGGCACGCGGCGACGTGATCAAGAAATTCGACGGGCGCGATGTCACGAGCTTTCCAGCGCTGCGGAGTCTTGTCTCGCAGGTAGAGCTAAACAAGAACGTCGAACTGGAAGTCGTGCGAAATGGGAAGCCGCTAAGAGTGACGACGCAGATCAAAGAACAGCCGATCGATTATCAGAACACGCGCGCCGTTCCGTCGAATCAGCGCCAGCCAACGCCGCGGCAGCCTCAGCCGGCACCACAAGTCCCTCCAAGCCAGCCGGACACGGACGAAGACGACCTGCAGGACGAAGCGCCACTCGCTGGCGTCGAAGTCGATGAGTTAACTCCTGATCTTGCGCGCCGACTGGATGTTCCTTCCGGCGTGCGCGGTGTTGTCGTGACGAATTCCAGTGACCAGTCAGGCGAGTTGCGCAAAGGCGATGTGATCGAAGAGATCAACCAGCAGCCGATTACATCGGTGGCCGATTACAAGAAAGTTGTTTCATCGCTCGATCCAAACGGCACGCATGTGCTTTCGGTCTGCCGGCATCGCACGCGTTCCTTCGTGGTGCTGCGGGCTCGTTAGGCCGACCTTCTCATCGCGGGAGATCAGACCCCGCGAAACCCGCGGGCGGATGCGGTCTTGTAGAGCCAAGAGGATGAATAATAGCGGCGACATACTAAAATCGCCGCCCTCCTAGAACAACATCATGAAAAGAATCTTACTCGCTCTCGCGATCTCCGTGCTGGTTTTGCCTGCCATGCCGGCAGGCTGAGAAGCCGACGTTTCGATCAGTCTTTTCCACGACAATCTCGGCGACGACGGCAGTTGGATCGACGCCGGCGATTACGGTTCTGTTGGCAGCCGGCCTTGGCGGTAAGCCCTCGTCATTGGCGGCCGTACTCCGATGGCTACTGGGCTTCCACCGACGTGGGATGTTAAGAACAAGAAGCAGCCAGCGAAACCGGACGAGCAAGTCCCGCCTGAGGCGCGGTAACGTTGACGTTGCGCAGTCAGCTAGCCGGCCCCGGACGAATCCGGGGCCGTTCTGTTTTGCGCTACAGCAGCTCCGCGATTTGGACCGCGTTTAACGCCGCCCCTTTTAGGAGTTGATCGCCAGAAACCCAGAAGGCGAGGCCGTTGTCGAGCGCACAATCGAGGCGCACACGGCCCACCTGACAATTGTCCTCCCCGGCGGCGGTCAGCGGCATCGGATAACGGTTCTGCGATGCCTCGTCGATGAGGTCGATTCCAGGTGCGGCAGCAAAGACCTGGCGCGCCTCAGCGACCGAGACCTTCCGTTCGAACTCCGCACTCACTGCCACACTGTGAGCGCGGTAGACTGGCACCCGCACGCACGTGACTGACGCGCAAAAATCCGGCAGATGCATGATGCGACGGCCTTCGGCCTGCATCTTCATCTCTTCTTTTGTGTAGCCGTTCTCGAGGAACGAATCCACGTGCGGCAGAACGTTAAAGGCAATCGGGTGAGGATAAACTTCGGGCGTGAGCGCCGTGTCACTTCGCGATTGTTCGACCTGCCGTTTTAGCTCGGCGATCGCCCGTGCGCCGCTGCCGGAGACGGCCTGGTAGCTAGAGGCGAATACCCGGCGCACGCCGAAGGCGCGATGCAGTGGATACAGCGCCATCAAGGTGATGGCGGTCGTGCAGTTCGGGTTCGCGATAATTCCGCGGTGCTGACGCGCGTCGGCGCCGTTAATCTCCGGGATGACCAGCGGCACCTCCGGGTTCATGCGGTAGGCGGATGAGTTATCAATCACGATAGCGCCCGCGGCCGCAGCGACCGGACCGAACTGCCGCGAAATATCGCCGCCGGCACTGAAGAAGGCGAGGTCAACGCCTTGGAATGAATCCTCGCGCAGTTCTTCGACACGCACCTGCTCGCCGCGCACCGTCATCGTCTTTCCGGCCGAACGCGCTGACGCGAGCAGCCGCACGCGCCGAACGGGAAACGCGCGTCGTTCGAGCACATCGAGCAACTCGACACCGACCGCGCCCGTCGCGCCGACGATCGCGATATCATAGCTTTTTTTCATCGGCGGGTGCAGTCTATCGCCAGTCCCCGTGAAAAAAAGCGCGCAACGAAGTATTCACATTTCCGTCAGGAATCAGCGGCTAACATTGAAGCGAGGTCGCGTGACGGAGCGGAGTTTTCCGGTTTCAACATCGAAGTACGGGCTCGGCTCTGAGGAGGGAAGTTTCAAGACCCCAACCGGCCGTTTTCGCATCGCCGAAAAAGTCGGCACTGATGAGCCGACCGACACCGCATACAAGAGCCGAATCGCCCTTCGCCCGACCGCCGAAATGCTGAGCGGCGACGACCTTGTGATGTCGCGAATTCTATGGCTCGATGGCCTGGAGGACGGGAATGCGAATACCCACAGCCGCTACATCTACATCCATGGCACAAATCACGAAGAATTTATTGGCAAACCGGCGAGCCACGGTTGCATCCGGATGCGAAATGCTGACGTGGCGGAGCTTTACGCGCTGGTCGATGTGGGAACGCCGGTCGTAATCGTGCGGCCAGCGCTCGTTAGCCGTGCGCGAAAAAACCGCGAGAAAAGCGTTGCACCGACCGAGTGACCTGCCTAAATGTCGGCAGCAACTTGCTCGGAAAGGAGGCGAATTATTTGATGAAACTTTTTAAAGCAGTGATGATCCTGGCGATCGCAGCCAGCGCGTTGAGCCTGGGCGCTTGCGCACAGAAGAAAGAGACGATGGCAGCGTCGTCGACTCGCAGCACCTACTCAAAGTAGTCCTCAGTTGTCCGTCTCCGGATAGCTACAACTCTAAAAGGCCAGGCCGATTCGTCGACCTGGCCTTTTTCTTGTCTGCGTCAGCGCCTTCCCTTTCACAGAGTTGTGTCTAAGGTGTGCGCGATGGAAATAACCGGGCAGGCGCTCTCGTTAGACCAGATCGCGGAAGTGGCACTGCATCGCGCGCAAGTGGCGATCGGCGCATCGGCTCATCCGCGGATCCACGCGTCGCGGCGTGTGATCGAAGAGATCACGGAAGGGCACGCGACCGTCTACGGCGTGAACACCGGCTTCGGCAAGTTGTCGGAGGTTCACATCGCGCGCAGCGATCTCCGGCAGCTGCAGTTGAACCTCGTGCGGAGCCATGCATGCGGCATCGGCAATCCGCTCTCGGAGCCGGAAGTCCGCGCAATGCTGTTGTTGCGCGCAAATGTGCTGACGCTCGGGTTCAGCGGCATTCGTCTGGAAGTGATCGAGCTCCTGGTGCAGATGCTGAACCGCGGCGTGCACCCGATGATCCCGGAGAAAGGCTCGGTCGGAGCAAGCGGCGATCTCGCACCGCTGGCGCATCTTGCGCTTACGCTCGTGGGGGAAGGTGAGGCTTTCTACGAAGGGCAACGAATGCCCGGTGCCGATGCGTTGCAGCGCGCCGGGTTACGGCCGGTAACGCTGGAGGCAAAAGAGGGGCTCGCGCTTCTGAATGGAACGCAGGCGATGCATGCGGTTGGCGGCCTCGCGCTGCTGCGGGCGAAGCGCCTTTCGCGCGTTGCCGACGTGGCCGGCGCGATGGCGCTCGACGCTCTGAAAGGAACGCCCTCCGCATACGACGCGCGGATTCACGATGCGCGTCCCCACTCGGGCCAACGCGCTGTCGCGAAGCACCTGTGCTGGCTGCTGCGCGAGAGCGAGATTCGCGAATCTCATGTCCATGATGATCCGCGCGTGCAGGATGCGTACAGTCTGCGTTGCATCCCGCAAGTGCATGGTGCGGTGAGGGGAGCGCTCGCCCATTGCGAGGAAGTTCTCCAGATCGAGTCAGCCTCCGCGACGGATAACCCGCTCGTATTCGCCGACGAGAAGGAAGTGATCTCCGGCGGCAATTTCCACGGCGCGCCGCTTGCCTTCGCCCTCGATTACGCCGCCATCGTTATGACCGATTTGATGAGCATCAGCGAGCGCCGCACGGATCGACTGGTTAATCCCGACACGAGTGAAGGCCTGCCTGCATTCCTCGCGCCGCAAGCTGGCATGCAGTCGGGCTTCATGATCCCGCACGTCGCAGCGGTGTCGTTGTTGAGCGAAGCAAAGGTGCTAGCGCATCCGGCGAGCGTCGACAATCTGCCGACTTCCGGCGGCAAGGAAGACCACGTCTCGATGGGCATGACCGCAGCACTTAAGCTGCGCACGATCATTGATAACGCCGAAAGCGTGCTCGCGATCGAGCTTCTCGCTGCGGGCACGGCTTTGGAATATCGGCGTCCACTCAAGGCCGGCATCGGCGTGGAGCGAGCTTATGAGACGCTGCGGAAAATCGTGCCGCCGCTTCAGGAAGACCGCGCGATGTATGCGGACATCGAGCGTGTCGCAACGGCGATTCGCGAAGGCAAATTCGACAGCGGAATGGAGGAACGGTGAGCGATCGTGTGATTCGCGCGCCGCGCGGTAATGAGATCAGCTGCAAAGGTTGGCAGCAGGAGGCCGCTCTCCGCATGCTGATGAACAACCTCGACCCCGATGTCGCCGAGAACCCCGCGAGGCTGATCGTCTACGGCGGCACCGGGCGTGCGGCGCGGAGTTGGGAGGCATTCGACGCGATCGTCTCGGAGTTACGCGAATTGGAGAACGACGAGACCTTGCTGGTGCAATCGGGCAAGCCCGTCGGCGTTTTTCGCACGCATGAGGAAGCCCCGCGAGTGTTGATCGCTAATTCGAACCTTGTTGGCCACTGGTCGAACTACTCCGAGTTCAACAAACTCGAACGCCTCGGCCTTACGATGTATGGCCAGATGACGGCTGGCTCGTGGATTTACATCGGCAGCCAGGGGATCGTGCAGGGCACCTACGAGACTTTTGGCTCTGCGGCCGCACGACATTTCGGCGGATCGCTCGAGGGAAAACTCGTCGTCTCCGGCGGGATGGGTGGAATGGGTGGCGCGCAACCGCTCGCGGCGACCATGCACGGTGCGCTGTTTCTCGGCATCGACGTCGACGAGACGCGGATCCAGAAGCGGCTCAGCAGCGGCTACTGCGATGCGATCGCGCACTCCCTCGATGAAGCGATGCAGATGTTCGACGGCGCGCGTGGGCGGAACGAGGCATTGTCCGTCGGTCTCGTCGGCAATTGCGCAAACGTGCTGCCGGAACTCGTCGCGCGCGGGATCGTTCCGGACATTTTGACCGATCAGACGAGCGCGCATGATGCGCTAAATGGCTATGTGCCGCACGGCATGCCTCTCGCGGAAGCGCTCGAGCTGCGGGCGTCGAATCCTGATGAATACATCGAGCGGTCGATGCGTTCGATGGCGACTCATGTCGAAGCCATGCTGGCGTTACAGAAACGCGGCGCGATTACCTTCGACTACGGCAACAACATCCGGACGCAGGCGCACAAAGCCGGCGTGGAGAAGGCGTTCGATATTCCCGGATTCGTGCCGGAATACATCCGGCCGCTATTCTGCGAAGGGAAAGGTCCTTTCCGCTGGGTCGCCCTCAGCGGTGATCCCGCCGACATCGCGCGCACGGATCGCCTCGCGCTCGAGATGTTCCCTGAGAACAAGCTGCTCGCGCGCTGGATGAAACTCGCGCAGGAGCGGATCCAATTCCAGGGCTTGCCCGCGCGCATCTGCTGGCTCGGCTTCGGCGAACGCGCAGCCTTCGGCGTCGCCATAAATGACCTAGTGAAAACCGGTGAAATATCTGCGCCGATCGTGATCGGACGCGATCACCTCGACACCGGTAGCGTCGCTTCTCCCTTCCGCGAGACCGAGGGAATGAAAGATGGAACCGACGCCGTCGCCGATTGGCCGATACTGAATGCGCTTCTTAACGTAGCCAGCGGGGCGAGCTGGGTTTCGTTCCACCACGGCGGCGGAGTCGGTATCGGAAACTCGCTGCACGCCGGCCAGGTTATCGTCGCCGACGGAACGCCGGAGATGCGCGAGCGGCTGCAGCGCGTGCTCACAAATGACCCCGGCATCGGAGTCGCGCGACACGCCGATGCCGGTTACGAAACCGCGATAGATACCGCGAATGCGAACGGCATTCGTCTCCCGATGATCAGCTGAAATGCTCACCAATGAATTCCGGCTTTGGCA
>JALYXP010000108.1 GCA_030947045.1 Verrucomicrobiota bacterium
GAAGCGATCGATTTTCTGCTCTTTTACGCGCAGCAGATGCGGATCATGGGGCGACCGAAATTGACGCAGCACGTGCTCGGCGAGGAGAGCTACCAGCATTACTGGCCGCGCGGTGTGGCGCTCGTAATCGCGCCGTGGAATTTCCCGATCGCGATCCTCGGCGGCATGGTGTCGGCCGCTTTGGTGACAGGGAACACTGTGATCATGAAGCCGGCTGAGCAATCGGCAGTTTGCGGCGCGCTCTTGATGGAAATTTTCGAGGAAGCTGGCGTGCCTCCGGGCGTGCTGAATCTTCTTTCGGGCGATGGCGCGGTCGTCGGCAATCATCTGGTCAACCACAAGGATGTCGACATGATTGCGTTCACAGGATCGCGCGAAGTCGGCCTGCATATCTGGGAAGCCGCCGGCAAAACGCTGCCGGGCCAGCGCGAGTTGAAGCGCGTCATCTGCGAGATGGGTGGCAAGAACGCGGTGATCGTCGATTCCGACGCCGATCTCGATGAGGCAATAGTCGATACGGTCTACAGCGCTTTCGGTTATCAAGGGCAGAAATGCTCAGCCTGCTCGCGCTTGATCGTGCTGGAAGAAATCTACGATCGGGTCGTGGAACGCCTCATCGCGGCGACCGGCAGTCTGCGTGTCGGAAATCCCGAGGAGCCGGGAATTTTCGTCGGGCCGGTGATCGACGAAGAAGCGCACAAGCGGATCCAGGAACGCATCAACCAAGGCGGCAGCGAGGCGAAGCTCGCTTATCAGGGGACGACCGTTGCCGGTAACGGCTACTTCATTCCGCCGACGATTTTTACCGAGGTGAGCCCTGACTCACGGCTTGGGCAGGAGGAGATTTTCGGACCTGTCTTGAGCGTGCTGAAGGCGCGGGATCTCGGCGACGCGATCCGCATCGCGAACAGCACAAAATACGCGCTAACCGCAGGGTTCTTCTCGCGGAGTCCCGCGAACATCGAACGCGTCAAAGCCGAGCTCGAAGCGGGAAATGTTTACATCAACCGCTCGTGCACTGGCGCAGTCGTGGGTCGTCATCCATTCGGCGGCTTCAAGATGAGTGGCGGCGGAACGAAAGCTGGCGGCTCCGATTACCTGCTGCAGTTCCTGCTGCCGCGCGTCGTCACCGAAAATATCATGCGCCACGGCTTCGCGCCGGAGACGACACCGAAGTATCGGACCGAGTTTGTGTCCGCCCATCGCCACGGCGACGGAAGCTAGAAAGAGAGCTTGGCGCGTTCCCTGCACTTTGCTTTAGACTGCGCCATGATCAGAACGCTTCCACTCGCGGTCGCAGGAGCTGCAACGTTATTCCTCGCTGCGTGCGCTAACGACCTATCACCAGAGCAGACTGACCGCCCGGCTGCGCCATTCGTCGACCCTTCGGGCGCAGTGCCGCAACATCGCGAGGATCTCCTCGGCGATGGCTCGGTCAACGGCGGCGGTCGATAACACCGCGACTGTCCTCGATGCTTTACGTCATCGGAACGCCGATCGGCAATCTCGATGACATCACGCTACGCGCGCTCGAAGCGCTAAAAAACGCCGACGTCGTCGCCGCGGAAGACACGCGGCATTCCGGGAATTTGCTGCGGCACTTCGAAATCCGGAAACCGCTCGTCAGTTATCATCAGCATAACGAAGCGATGCGGACGGCCGAGCTGGTGGAGCGAATCGCCGCGGGCGAGAATGTCGCGCTGATTACTGATGCCGGGATGCCGGGGCTCTCCGATCCCGGCGCGCGACTCATCCGGGCCTGCATAGAACGCGGGTTGCCTTACACGATCATCCCCGGAGTCTCAGCGATTCTGACGGCACTGGTCGGCTCCGGATTCCCGCTCGAGAGCTTCTCGTTTCATGGATTTTTGCCGGTGAAAAGCGGTGGCCGCGAGCGGGACCTCCGTGCTGCCGCAGAGCGCGAAGAAACCACCGTGTTCTTCGAGTCGCCTTATCGGATTGCGAAGACGCTCGCGGCGTGCGCGGCGATCATGCCGGAGCGGCAATTGTGCGTGGCGCGGGAGCTGACGAAGAAGTTTGAAGAGTTTCGCCTGGGAAAGCCGGCTGAGCTACTGGCCCATTACGAGGCGCATCCCGCGAAAGGCGAGATCACGCTCGTCATCAGTGGCAGCGCGCAAACAGGGGTGCGGGCTCGGAATTCCACTTGTCAAAGCGAGCCTGCCGTGTGACTTTTCGCCTCTTTTTCCGAGGAACAGCATGGCTTTTGCAATTATCAAAACAGGCGGCAGACAACATCGCGTCGCCGAAGGTGACATCATCGACGTCGATTTCCTCGACGCCGAGGTCGGCAAGGAAGGCGTCTTCGCGGACGTGCTCTTTTTTGGGGATGGCGATAACATGACGCACGGCAGTCCGCTGATCGAAGGCGCCACCGTCACCGGCGAAGTAATGGAGCAGCGCAAAGACAAGAAGGTCATCGCGTTCAAATATCGCCGCCGCAAAGGCTATCACCGCACGGTCGGTCATCGTCGCAAGCTCACCCGGGTGAAGATCACTGAGATCAGCCTCGGCTCGAAGAAGTCAGACAAGTAATTTTCCAATCTCATGGCTCATAAAAAGGGACAGGGCAGCGTTAAAAACGGCCGCGATAGCGTCAGCAAACGGCTCGGCGTGAAGAAATTCGGCAGCGAAGCAGTCGTTGCCGGCAACATCATCATCCGCCAGCGCGGCACGAAGTTTCAGCCGGGCAAGAACGTTGGACTCGGCCGTGATTACACCATCTTCGCGCTCGTCGACGGTCGCGTGAAGTTCGATCGCGCGGGTCGCCGCGTGAACGTGGAGCCGGTCGAGGCAGCGGCGGCGTAGCTGGAGAAGCTGGCTCCCGCATCCTTGTAGAGCAGCGATTTGGTCGTTGTGCCTGCGCAAACCATTTGCGTATAAACGCCGCTCTACATGAAGTATAAAACCTACCTTCTCTTTGGTCCTCCCGGCAGCGGCAAAGGGACCCAGGGGAAAACGCTCGGGACGATCCCGCGATTTTTTCATTGCGCCTGCGGGGACGTTTTCCGATCAATTGACACGCGGACGGCGGTAGGTCGCGCGTTTCTGGATTACTCCAGCAAAGGCCAGCTCGTGCCGGATGAAATAACGGTGCAACTCTGGAAGGCGCGCATCGACGCCGCCGTGGATGGCCATAATTTCAAGCCGGATATCGACACGCTCGTGCTCGATGGGATTCCGCGGAACGTCGGACAGGCCAAGATCATGGACGGACTAATCGACGTGGAAAAAGTCTTTCACCTCTCGTGCCCAAATCGTGATGCGCTTTTTGCGCGCCTGAAGAAGCGCGCGCTGAAGGACAACCGCCTCGACGACGCGAATGAGGAGGTGATTAAGCGCCGGCTCGCGACCTACGAGGACGAATCGAAGCCGGTTCTTGGCTACTACGGTAAGGACCGAATTACCTGTATTGACGCGACCGAGCCGCCAGCCAAAGTTTTGCTGCACATTCTCGAGAGCGTAAACGATGGCGCGATGACGCAGTATGAGCCAGCCGCAGCAATTTGAAAATTTCACCGCTTCAAGCCTGTATTGCGATAAGTGCAAGGCAGCGATGCCGGTGCGCGAGCGGCTCCTGCTAGTCCTGCCGGACAAGGAAGTTTACGATTATCTCTGCACCGGCTGTGCGTCTTCGGTGGGCCAACGGGAGGTCACAGCGGGCGAGAAAATGATGGCGCAGAGCATGGCCGCGCGCCGGCCGCGCCGCGCAGCGCCACCGATCCCACGGCTGCACGTCTAAGGCGCGGATGCGCATCGTCTTTATCGGCACCGGCGATATCGGCCTGCCAGTCCTCCGCTGGCTACTCGACACGGATGCTCATGAGCTAGTGGGAGTCGTCACGCAGCCGGACAAGCCAGTTGGTCGCGAGCAGCGCATTCAGGCATCGCCCATTAAGGCAGCGGTGCAGGGACTGGGCATTCCGGTGTTACAGCCGGAGCGCATCAAGCGCATAGAAGCGAGCAATGAAATTCAGCTGCTCGCACCGGAGGTAATCGTCGTGATGGCATACGGGCAGATCCTTCCGCGAGCGGTGTTGGAAATCCCGAACGTGGCGTGTCTGAATCTGCACGCTTCGCTTTTGCCGCGGCATCGCGGGGCTGCCCCGATCCAGGCGGCGATCGCAGCGGGTGATCGCGAGACCGGTGTCACGGTAATGTATATGGATGAGGGTTTGGACACTGGCGACATCATGCTGCAGTCAGCGATCCCGATCACGGCTGACGAAACTGGCGGCAGGCTCCACGATCGGCTTGCGGAGATCGCGCCGGCGGCGCTGGAACGGGCACTCACATTGTTCACCGCAGGAACCGCACCGCGAATCGCGCAGGATAGTGCGCAAGCGACCTACGCGCCGAAGCTCGAGCGCGCACACGGACTGATCGACTGGTCGGTTGCAGCCGGAGATATTGAACGAAAATTGCGCGCGTTCGATCCCTGGCCAGGCGCGTTCACGGTTCTGCGCGATCCGGCTGGGAGAGAGCGAAAACTGAAGATTTTTCGTGGCGCCGCCTCCGAGGGGGGCCCCGCGGCCGTGCCGGGCAGCTTGTTCATCCACAACGACGGCATCGCGATCGCAGCCAGCAGCCGCACTGCGCTGCTTCTGCGAGAAGTGCAGTTGGAGGGCAAGAAGCGCATGCCCGCAGCAGAATTGCAGCGCGGGAACGCGTGGATCGTCAACGCGCGCGTCGCCTGACGAAGGCGGCGACAAAGGGTCATCCCGAGCCGCGCAGACGGTCGAGGGATCTCACAGTCGGAGGCTGCGGGGGCGAACAACAGAAAACGTGGCCTGCAATCTACGCGTTCCACCCGTTCGCGTGATGTGGCTTGGCATGGGTGAGATCCCTCGACCGGCTGCGCGGCTCGGGATGACTGCTGCGTAGCCAAGGCGCACGCATCACGCATTTTTTCTTCCCAATTTCTCGCCGTCTGGTGAATGTTGCCGGCCATGGAAAGCGACTCCACCGCGCCAGCTTACAAGCGCATCGTCATTAAGTTGAGTGGCGAAGCGCTCCGCGAACCAGGCTCACGCGAAAATATCTCGCCGCAGATCGTTCGTGACCTCGCGCTGCGCATCAAAGAAATCCACGACCTCGGTGTCCAAACGTCCGTCGTCATCGGTGGCGGCAATATCTGGCGCGGCCTTTCCGCCCACCATCGCGGCATGGATCGCACGACCGCGGATTACATGGGAATGCTCGCGACGGTCATCAACGGTCTGGCGCTGAAGGGCGCGCTCGAAGGCGTGGGCGTCCAAACCCGCGTGCAGACCGCAATCGAAATGCAAAATGTCGCCGAGCCATTCATCCTCGGCCGCGCTATTCGACATCTGGAATTAAATCGTGTCGTGATCTTCGTCGCCGGCACCGGAAATCCATATTTCTCCACCGACACGACGGCGGCGCTCCGCGCGAGCGAGATCCGCGCGGACGTCATCTTGAAGGCCACGAAAGTCGACGGCATCTACGATTCCGATCCGAAAAAGAACCCCGACGCGAAGCGCTACGATCACATCACGTACAACGATGCGCTCACCCAGCGGTTGCAGGTGATGGACTCGACGGCGTTCAGCCTCTGCATGGACAACAAGATCCCGATCATCGTGTTCGATATGAACATCCCGACCAATTTCCGCGACGTCGTCCTCGGCAAAAACGTCGGCACCACCGTCTCGGAATAGCGAGCGATTGGACGTTGCCGAGTTGTCAGTGCTGATTGAATCTACGCTGCATGAGCGCTGAAGACGTTTTATTCGAGGCGGA
>JALYXP010000118.1 GCA_030947045.1 Verrucomicrobiota bacterium
CGCGCTGAAGCGCCCCGCCAATCGCGCGAATCCCATCGTAAATGCCGGTCACCGTGCCGGCGCTCAGCGCTAGCACCTGCGGCGCAAGAACGCCGCATCCGCTCCGCGCGAGATCGTCCGGCGTGACAGCGCAGACATGGCAGTGCTCTTGCGAAATCAGAAGATCGGGCGCGAGTCGTCGGATCAGCTCGACATCGACGTGGTAAAGCGGCTCACCGGCGCGAAGACGTCGCCGCACCTCGAAGTCAATTTCTCCGCTCGACACTTCAGTGTCGAAAGCGGCACTCGTGCAGCAAGGCAGCCGTTTCACCCATTCGGGATTGTCACACTCGTGCGAACGGCCGACGAGTTCGTCGCCCTCGCCCAATGCACAGACGATTTCTGTGCCGCTGGCGAGAAGGGAAACGATGCGCATTCCGGAGAGCGTCACCTTAGCGGAGGAATCGCTTCTCTTGCAATCGATGCAACGGGCGCGGACACGCCCGGGAGCAGATCCGCGTAGTAGCGACCGTCACGAATCACTGTCTCGCCGACGGTCACCGCGACCGGTCGCGCGAAGGGCGGCCCGTCGAAAACAAAGGAGTGAAACTCCCCATTCTCGCCGCACGGATCGACTCCAGCCGGCAGCGCGGCGACAAACTTTTCGTCATATAATCGTCCGACGAACTGCTCGAGTGTCCCCTCAACGCATGAGATATAGGCGCGGTAACCGTCGCGAATCACTTCGCGCGCGAGCATGCGAGTCTCCCGGCCCCAAATCGGAAAAACGGCGCGCATCCCGGCGCGCGCAATACTCGCCTCGCGCCATTGCCGAAGATCTTCCAGGAAGAGATCACCATATGCGACGACTTCTACGCCGCGCTCCGAAAATCTCCGGAACGCGGCCGCCGTGATAGCCTCATAGACTTCATTCGAACAGCCACCCGCCGGGCCCGACGGGAGGTAAACCTTCTCGATCGGTAAGCCGATTGCCGCAGCCTGCGCGTCGAGCAATTCTTCGCGCACTCCATGATGGCTGATGCGGCGGTGTTCTTCCGACACCGTCGTCAACAACGCGACCACGTCGTAGTCGCCACCAGAGCGCAGCTCATGCAACGCGACCGCGCTGTCTTTCCCGCCGCTCCACGACATCACGACGGGCGTCTTCAAGCAGTTTAGAAGCTCACTTTTAATCCGCCAAAAGCCGCCCGTCCCAGCGCCGGATAGCCGAAGACCTCCGAGTATTTCTCGTCCGTCAGATTATCGATCCGCGCGAACACGGTGAGGTGTTTGTTCACCTCGTACTCAGCGGCGAGATTCACAAACGCGTAGTCCTCGATGTCGAAGTTTGGGCCGCCGAAATTAATCTCCTCCCTCGCGTTCACGAATTTCGCGGCCGCGGTCGTGCGCAGCTTGCCGAACCAGAGATACGACGCCGAGATATATCCTTCGTTCCGTGGCCGGCGCGGCAGGCGCGCGCCTAGTAGCTGCGAAACGTCCTCGGCCGAGGTTTTCTCCGCGTCGAGATATGTGTAGCTCGCGCGAATGTCGAAGTTCGGCAGCGGCGTCACGCGCGCTTCAAACTCGAGACCCTGCGTCCGCGCAGCGCCGAGATTCAGCGTTTCGAAGAGACCGTTGAAGCCGATAACGTTCGTCAGGCGATTGTGGAAGTAGGTAGCGCCGATCTGCGCGCGTCGGTTCCAGAGCCGCTGTTCGACGCCGATGTCGAAGCCGCGGTTCCGCTCCGGATCAAGATTCGGGTTGTTGCCGAAAATCTTATCCTGCGGACTCGGCGGGCTGAAGCCGGTCGCGATGCTCGAGTGCACCGTCGTGTCGCTCGGCTTAATCAGGTAGCTGCCCGCGACGCGGTAGGTGTAAACATCGCCGAATTGATTGAAGTGATCATAGCGGCCGCCGGCGACGAGGTTCATTCCCTCAAACGGGGTCGCGCTGAGCTGTGCGAAAACGCCCGTCTGCCGGGTGAAATCGCTGATGAACGTCGGCTGCGCGCCGAACGTCTGCGAAATGAATGGCCGCTCCTGGCCCGCGTCGATCTCGCTATAGAAGAATCCGGTGGTAAATGTCAGCCCCTTCAGCGGCTGCAGGTCATTCTGGTAATCAACGGTCGTGCGCTTAAAAAGCGACCGCGTCGGCCCTACGAAGAAATCTTCGTTAGGATCGTTTACCTGCCGCTCGTGATCGTAGCTGACGATCAGCTTGTGGTGCCACCATTCGACTGGCTTGAAGTCGAAGTGCGGCGCGATCAGCCACCGCTCGGTGAGCAGGTTGTCGAACGGCTTGGGGTCATCGATCCGCCCGGGATTCCCGGTGTCGGATAACGAATAGGTGAACAGACTGCCGATCCGCAGCTGCTCGTTAGGCGACCAGCCCACATCGGCGATCGCGTTGCTGTTCCGGTATTGGTTATTCGGGCGGTCGTTGTCGGTGTCGAACCGGCTCAGGCCGACTGAGTAGTCGAACTGCTTCCAGCTGCCGGAGATGTTAAATGCCTCGCGGAAGCTGCCAAAGGAGCCGGCCTCAGCCGAGAGCGAACCGGTCGGCTGCCCGCTGCCGCGCTTCGTAAAAATCTGCACCACGCCAGCGAGTGCTCGCGGCCCGTAGAGCGTGCTCTGCGGCCCACGCACCACTTCGATCCGGTCGATGTTATCGACGGTGAAGTCGGCGAAGTTGAAGAGGCCGGCGAGGCCCTGATTCAGAGGGATCCCATCGAGTAACACCTGCGTGTGCTCGCTGCGCAGTCCGCGCGTGAAGAGCGACGTCAGCTGCCCCGGCGTGCCAGTTTGTACAATCGAGAGGCCTGGCACCTCGCGGAGTGCGTCGGCCACGCGACGGGTCTGTGTGCGCTCGATTTCTTCAGCGTCGATCACGCTGATCGTCGCCGGCGAACTCTCCTGTGGAATCGGCAGACGCGTCGCTGTGACGACGATCTCCTCAGTTTCCGTTCCTGCTTCCGCAACATCGCTCCGCAGCGAGCTTCTGGTTGCGTCCTGTCCATAGCAGAGCGGCGTCAGGACCAGCCAACACGCGAGGAAGAACACCTCCGGGGAGCGCACACCTCTGGTGTGCTGGTTGCGGTATTCTACCGCAACGAACTTCCGCCACACATTCCGACGGCATCCCAGTGCAAGCGTACGCCACACCGCTCCCGCCGCGAAAGTTCGTCGTCGCAACATGCGACGACCAGCACGCTGCAAGCGTGCGCTCCCCGAAATTCCTGCCACGCACGTGCTGAGTGCGCTCGATTGATCTGCCATACCGACGTTCCCTCCTGTTGATGAGAAGCGGAGGAAGCGCGCAC
>JALYXP010000134.1 GCA_030947045.1 Verrucomicrobiota bacterium
AGTAACCGCGCTCGGCTGGCGGCCGAAGATTTCGCTCCGGGATGGTATTGCGCAGACGTACGACTGGTTTCTCGAAAACGAGCTCGCGCCGGCGCTCTCCACGTGATGAGCAGACTTCGCGTTGGCGTAGTCGGCGTCGGGCACATCGGCAAGAATCACGCGCGGCTCTACTCGGAGCTGCCGAACGCAGAATTCACCGCGATCTACGACACTGACGCCGCGAAGGCGGAGCAGCTCGCGCAGGAATTCGGCGTCGCGCGCGCGACTTCTTTGGAGGATTTCGCGGCACGCATCGATGCCGCATCGGTTGCCACGCCGACTGCGACACATTTCGAAGTTGCCGGTCAGCTGCTCGAGCGCGGCAAACATCTTTTGATCGAGAAACCGATCGCTGAGAATCCCGCGCATGCGACCGAGTTGGCGCAACGCGCCGCGGCTCAGCAACTCGTGCTACAAGTCGGTCATGTCGAACGTTTCAACCCGGTTCTCAGTGCACTCGAAAGCCGCCTCACGCGGCCACGTTTTATCGAAGCGCATCGTCTTTCGCCGTACCCGAATCGCAGCACCGATATTGGGGTCGTCCTTGACCTGATGATCCACGATCTCGAAATCATTCTGCATCTCGTGCGCTCACCGGTAGAAACAATCGACGCGGTCGGCGTTCCGGTGCTCAGCCGTGGCGAAGACATCGCGAATGCGAGGCTGCGTTTCGAAGATGGATGCGTCGCAAATATCACGTCGAGCCGGATTTCCCCGGAGCGAATGCGTAAGATCCGCGTGTTCCAGGAGGACGCTTATCTGTCGCTCGACTACCAAAATCAAAGCGGCGAAATCTATCGACGCTCGGCGACCGGGATCGAACGCGAAGAAGTCGAGATCGAGCGCGAAGAGCCGCTGAAGCAACAGCTCGCATCGTTCATCGAGTGCGCTGCGACCGGCCGCGCGCCGAGAGTTTCAGGTTTCCAGGCAACCGCTGCGTTGGAACTCGCAGTCGAAATCACAAAGCGGATCGATTCCGCGCGCGGTGTCTAAGCGACTTTATTTCGTTGCCGGCGAGGCGAGCGGCGATGCCCACGGCGCGGCGCTCATGTCTGCGCTGCGCGAGTCGGACCCAGCACTCGAGTTCCTCGGTCGTGGCGGACTACGCATGCGCGATATTGCCGGCGCGGCGTTCACAGACTGGAGTGAATCGTCGTCAGTGCTCGGGCTGTGGGAAGTGCTGAAACACTACCGCTATTTCCGCGGCGAGCTTCGCGCGACGATTGCGCATATCAAAGCGCAGGCTCCCGACGCCGTCATCCTGATCGATTATCCAGGATTCAATCTGCGCCTCGCCCGCGCACTGCGGGCGGCGCTGCCGCGATTGAAAATCATCTACTATATCAGCCCGCAGGTCTGGGCTTGGAACCGTCGCCGAATTCCGCAGATGGCGCGCTACCTCGATCTGATGCTGTGTATCTTTCCGTTCGAGGCGGAGCTCTACAACACCTCCGGGTTGCGCACCGTTTTCGTCGGCCATCCGATGTTGGAGACACTGGCGCAGCGCCGGACGACAGCGTTACCCAATCCGAACCTCGTCGGTCTTTTCCCTGGCAGTCGAATGCGCGAAATCGCGAAGATCCTCCCGATCATGTTTTCCGCTGCGCGCGAACTAATCGCCCGCCGGCCAGCTACCCGTTTTGAAATTGCGGCAGCGACGCCCGCGCTCGCGGAAGAGATCAGGCGCATGCTACCGAGCAGCGAACTACGCGACGACGTCGTGCGGGTCACGACGGGCGACGCCTCCGCGACGATGCAGCGCGCGCAGGCAGGCATCGTCGCATCCGGCACGGCCACACTCGAAGCTGCCTATTTTCGGTTACCGTTTGTGCTCGTTTACCGCGTCGCGTTGCCGACGTATCTGGCGGCACGGCTGGTCGTAAAAGTGAAGCATCTCGGGATGCCGAACGTTCTTGCTGGGCGCGAGATCGTTCCCGAGTTCATCCAGCATCACGCTGATCCGCAAAAGATTGCTGACGCCGTCGCTCGATTGATGAACGATGCGGAAGTTCGTAATCTGATGGTCGCTGAGTTCGACATAGTGGTGGCCTCGCTCGGCGAGGCGGGCGCGAGCCAATCTGCCGCTGCCGCCGTAATTGAGGAGATCGAGAGAAACTAACAAGTGGAAGCAACACTCACACGCCCGATGGGACAGAAGCAGCCGTCGTCGATGACGCAGATAAGGAACTTCATCGACGGCGAATTCGTCGAACCGGCAAGCGGTCGTTATCTCGACAACATCGAGCCAGCGACGGGACATCCG
>JALYXP010000143.1 GCA_030947045.1 Verrucomicrobiota bacterium
CCCAGGATGTCGCGCGGGCCGGCAGCATCGTAAGCGACCGTCGGAATGCCAGAGGCAAGCTGCTCGAGCACGGCCAACCCAAAGCCTTCCACATAACTCGGAAAGGCTCCGACAGTTTGCAAAGCGAGCAGTGCCGGAAGCTCAGCGGGATCGTAGCTGGAGATAAACTCCACGCCGTCACTCGCCTGGCCAAGTTCGGAGGTAATTGTCGCGGCCTCTACCATTGTGCCGAAGAACGTGAACCGTGCCTCCGGAAGCTGAGCACGGACAAGAGCGATGATCCGCCTCCAATCGTAAGCGCCTTTCCGCGCGCTCCACATGCCCACGAAGCAGACGCGTCTTTCCGCGAGGCGAACGTCGGCCGATGCCGCAGCTTCGCGGAGCGCGAGTCGTCGCGCTTCGGTTAAACCATATGGCTGAACGAAGACTCGCTCAGCCGGTCGGATTTCTTGCCGCAGAAACTTCGCTTCTTGCGCGTTCGGCACGTTGACCAGATCGGCCAGGCGTAAAGAGCGCTCGGATGCGCGCAGCAATTGCCGTCGCGCCAGACTGTAAAACAAGCGGCCGCGCAATCTCCCGCGCGAACGTTTCGGCCAACGTCGTGCCACATCCTTTTCGAAAGCATCGTACCAGCGATGCAAGCCGACTGATCGAGCGACCACTAATCCGTGAAAGCCGAGCCGTGCTTTCGAGAACGGGAGAGCGCCGATGAACGCATCGATGACATCGAACCGATGCCCGTTCTCCTTCACGAACGCCGCAGCTTTGTAGGCAAAACGCAGCTGATTGATCAGGAACCTCGGTCCTGCGCCGGCACCATCCGGGAAGGCATCAGAAAGGCTGTATTTCTCCACCTGATGGCCCGCGGCGCGCCATTGCGCGGCGAGTTCCATCCAGACTTGCGGCGCGCCCAGCCGCGGATCCCACGGGAAGCTGACGACCACAAGAATACGGAGCGGTTGCGTCACGCTCTCCATTTTGAATTCGCCAGCGTGGTCCAAAACTTGTGCCGCACAGGTCGAACGTAATGGCGCAAGACGATCCTCTGGTCGGCGTAGGCGTCGCGGTAAACGAACTGGTCGTCGAGTTGCAGGACGTAATTCGAGGGATCGAGCGGCGATGCACCGGCAGCGTGCATCGTGAGGTGCGTCATCGTCTGGTTGGTGAAAAAATCGGGTGGCCCATCGAGCCGATCGAACCGTTCCAGACCCTCGGTCCAATCGAGTTTTTCGAATAGGAATAAGACGCCTGTGTTTACTGGCGACAGTTTTTCGTCGTCGTTGCGGAAGAGACGTTCGTCTGCCGAGAGGCGACAATCGCGAAGGTAATAGGCGGAGCAGTTCGCCGGTCGTTCGATGTCCGAAAGATCCTTCGCCCCGGCGAAGAAGAGGACGTCGGAATCGATGTAGAGGGCAGGCGCTTCAGCGGGAAGCGACATGATCAACGCTAGTTGTTTACCCGTTGGGTGCACGGTTAGATAAGTGTGGAGACGCGCAGATGACCCATCCAAGACCTCGTCGCCCGCTTGTCGAACTTCGACAGATCGATCGATCGCTTCGAGCAAGGAAATGCTGCGCGGGGTATGCGTTCCATCCGACACCACGACGAAACGCAATGGTCGTCCAGCGAATCTCAAGAAGGACCGAATCGACGCCACTTGTTCCGGCAAGTCGCTCTCGCTCGAGTAGGCATACACTTCGAACGGGAGGGTTCGCGGCTGCGCAATCAGTCGACGGACAATCGCCGGCAAAGCCGTCGCGTACATCCGCCGTACGGCGGCGCCGTGAGCCCGCGCGAGGTGATAGCCGTAGTTCGGCATAGGTCACGCAGCGGCGGCCTGCAGGGTGCGGAATCCGCGGAAGCTCAAGACAAGATTCAGAAGCAAATTAGGTAACGCGGAGATCAGGTTGAAGATCAACACGCTGCGCACGCTGGAAAAATCGGTGAATGGAATGAGTGCGAGCTGCGTTGCTACCGTCGTGGGAATATAAAGCCACGAGCCGGCGATCCAGGCTTTCGACGCATTCAACGTCCAGAATGTCCCTGTTAATGCGCCGATCACAGCGCCGGCAACCATCAGGACAAGTTCGCGCTGGAGGTGCGCGTACTTCGCGCCGAGCACGAAGAGAAACTCATTTGGGAAAATCGCGGCGAACGCGACGACGGCTGCGCTGAACAGCGAAACAGCGCCTACGATCGTGCCAAATTGCCAACGCAAACGGCGTGCGTCGTGACAGCGCGCGAAGGCGGGCGCGAAGACGTTGGTCAGCAGGTTTGCCAGCACCGCAAAAATCATCGCCAATCGGCCGAGCGCACCGACTTCTGCGACCGAGCTGGCACGATCTCCGAAGAAGCTGATGAGGAAGACCGTAATCTGACCTTGGAAACAGTAGAAGACGGCATTGGCGGCCAGGCTGCGGATGTAACCGCGCATTGCGATTCGATCTTCAGCGTTCTCAGGCGCTTGTAGATCGATGACGCCGCTGACGTATCGGCGCAGCAGCCAATATTGTAAGAGCAGCATCGCCGACCCGAGCGCGACCGCCACGCCGGCGTTCAAGAAAAGAAATACGACCGCGACCAGGGCAATCAGTCGGGCGACCGCACCCGTAAAGTCGATGATCTGAATCTTGCCTACATCGGATCGCAGACGCGGAACCACACCCAAGACGCCGAGCGAAAGCTGGACAAGTAAGCCGCCCAGGATAAGCGCGACCAAGGCGAGGGTATAAGGGATCGACGCTCCATTCTTTACCAGCATCGAATAGAGAACGGGTGTTACCACGACGATGGCAACGAAGCCGAGCTTCCGGCGTAGGCCGAGCGCGGTGTTGATCAACTGCCCGAATCGGTGCGGGTCCTGCCATACCCTCCCGCCTATCGACACAAGGCCGACGCTGATCCCGATGTCAGCGAGGATATTGAGCGTCCCCTGCATCGTGTTCGCGATCGTGAAGTAGGCGTATTCACGCTGGTCCAGATGCCGCACGATAAGAATCCCGCTCAGGAAGCTGATGATCTGAACAACGCCTTGAACCGCCGCAAAGTTCCCGACGACTCGAGCACGCGTGAGCGCGCGGCGAATGAATGGAGTCGCCCCTTCATCGAGGAGCGGCGGCGAGATGGGGCCGAAGAAGCTCATCGAACACCTGTCTGACTCGGCCAGCTATGGAGCGGCCGGGCGTTCCGCAGCGCAAGTCTATTGAACTTGCGCTGCGGCTGCGCCACTAGGATCGCGCGTGTTTGCCGTTCGGCAGCGCGGCAGCTACGCCTTCGTGGTCGTCCGCTGGGATCGGAGTGTTATAATACTCCGAATACTGGTAGTAGTAGTATTCCGGCAGCGACGTATCGACGTAGTTTAGGATCACACCGGGGACATTGACTTGGCGGTTGTAAAGCAACTCGAGTGATTTCCGCGTGAGGCGCGCAGATGTGTAGGACAAGCGGACGACAAACAAGGTAGCGTCGATCTTCGGCGCGAGGCTTGTCGTATCGTCGGCCGCGAGCACTGGCGAGCTATCAATGATGATATAGTCGTAGTGATTGTAGATCTCCTGGAGCAAGCGATCAGTCGTGTCGCGAAGGAGGTGCTCGCTCGGTTGCGACAGAGTCTTACCGCGTGGCAGTACAAACAGGTTCGGGTAAGAGGTCGGCACGACGACTTCCTGCCAGTTTACTTCACCTTGTAGCACTTCCGAGAATCCAATCTTCGAAGCAATTCCGAATGCTTCGCGCTGCGCACCACGACGAAGATCGCCATCGATCAACAGCGTCTTTGCGCCGGAGAGCGCGAATGTGATCGCCAGGTTAGCGGAGATGGTTGATTTACCTTCATTCGGGACTGCGCTCGTCACCAACAGAGTCTTAGGACGTGGTCCGTCATACGGCATGAAGAAGATCGATGAGCGAATATTCCGATAGGACTCCGCGAAGATATGCCGGGCATCGTCCGGCTGTAGCAATGTAACCTTTCCCTTCGTCTTCTCTTTCGGGATTTGCCCGAGCACGTTTTCGGAGAAGTGATTCTGGAATTCGCCGAACGAAGCCATCCGGTCGTCGATCTTGTCGAGCAGAAGCAGGATAACTAGGCCTGCAGCCGCGCCACAGCCAAGCCCGGTGAGGAGACTCTTGATCAAGCCAGGGCGGACAGACTTAGGCAGCGAAGCCATTTCCATGATCGCCACTTGATCGCCGCTATCGACGACTTGCGACACGCCGACGTTCTTAAGGTCGTTAGTTAACCGGTCATAAAGAGCCTTAAGACGGTCGATTTTGCCTTTGATGCGGTTGAATTGCGCCAACCGCTGGCTCAAATCGAGAGCTTTGGTCTCCCATTCCTTGACGTTAACCTGCAGGTTCTCCATCTGCTTACCGATGGATTTCCTGCGAGTCTCGAGCTTTTCGACGGCATCGGCGCGGAAGAGCCCAATCAGGCTTTCCTGCTTCGTGATCTCGTCGTTAAGCTTGATGATTTTCGGGTGCTTCGGCCGCAAATCCTTCGCAAGCGTATCGCGCTCGGCCTTGAGCATCTGGACAGCCTGTTTCGCTTTCAGGTAGTCGCCTTCGGGCCCTACGTCTGAGAAAGGCATCCCTCCCGCCGTATCAGTATTCTCTCCACCCGCCGGTGAGGCACCAGCCTCAGGCTTGCCCTTTTGGCCACGATCCAAGTTTTGATCGAGGTCCAGCTTCTCGAGCAGCTGGTACTCAGTCTTTAGCTGTGCGTATTGCTGATTCAGCCGAACAAGGTAAGCAGCGGCGCTGTTACCTTCTTCCTGGATGAAGCCGATGTTATTCTGCTTCTGGAAATCCAACATCTCGTCCTCGGCAGCGCGTAAGTCTTTCTCGGTCTGGATCAACTGCTCTGTCATCCCGGTGGTAACTTCCGCACCGCGGTCCTGGCGCATGCCTTTTTTGAAGTCTAGATACTTCTGCATGACGGCGTTCAGGTAAGCTTGGGTGTACTCAGGCGCGCTTCCGATCGCTTGTAAGTCGAAGATGGAGGTGCGCGGCTTTTGCACAACCTGGACGTCGACCAGGACTGGCTGCATCTCAGGATGCGTAGCACGAACAGCGGCTTCGGCGCTCCGGCGCACTTCCGAGCTCTGCATGAGCTGGATCTGCGTGCCATAGAAATTCATGCTGTCCTCGCTGTAAACGGCGCTCTGCGCGAGGTTCATTTTGCCGGCCAGCATCATCTTGCTCATCGAGAGGAAGGACGGCGGAGTCTGGTAGATCAGCCAGGCCGAGACAAACACGCCAAGACAGACAGTCAGCAGAGGAATCCACCAGCGGCGCAGAAACAGCGCCTTATAACGGTGGAGCCGGGTGATGAAGGAGCTCGTCCAGGCGCCGGTCGCCGGCCGATCGAGAACAGGTGCGGAAGTTTGCATACGTTACATGTTGATCAGACGCTGCGGCACATAGATCTGGTCATCCGGCTGCAGCACGACATCCTCGTCGCTGCGCCCTTCTTCGATCACACGTTTGAGATCGACGACCATGTCCTTCCCGTTCTTGCGGGTTAGCTTCACTTTGCGCTTGTTCGCGAAGTCGCCGAAGCCGCCGGCGCGAATCACCGCTTTGCTGACCGTATAAGTCTCGTCTGCCGGAATCTCCTGCGGACCAGGACCACGCACAGAGCCGATAACATAAACTTTGCCACGAGAACGTTCGCTGACGCGCTCGACCGCGATGATCACCGTGGCGTTATAGTAATACTCCCGCTCAAGCGCGGATTTCACCGCGTAAGCGAGCTGCTTGCAGGTACGGCCAGATGCCGGGATCAGACCTGCGTAGGGAACTTCCAGTTCTCCATTGTCGTTAACACGGAGGTGCTGCGATTCGTTGTCGCGATCCTCGACTACGCGGAAGCTAACTGAGTCGTTAGGCCCAAGCCGCTTCTTGTCGTCCAGCACAGTCATGGAATTCGTCCGCATGACGGTGTTGCTGGTCGGCTGGTCGGCCGGCGCGGCTTTTGGAATCGACGGTGGCGGAATGTAGGGCGCGCTCTGGTTCAAATTTGGATTCATCGGTGGATTCGCAAAATCCTGTGCCTGAGACGACGGCGCCAATAGCGCAGCCGCGAGTGCGAATGTTGAAATCCAAGTTCTCATGCAAATCCGAAGGTCCTCTGTTTAGAAGCTATAGGTTCCGTCAAACGAGACACGGTTCTGGCGGTAATCGCGCAGGACCACGTCCGAATCTTTTTGGGTGTATTGATAACGTGCGCCGAGCGTCACGTGCCGGGTAAGCTGGTAGCCCAGGGTGAGCGCGCCGCCATAGCGATGCAGGTGTTCACCCTCGCCATTGTTAAGGAAGCCGCCGGACTCGTCCGCGTCCTCATAGAACAACTCAGTCGAGAGAAGAGTCTTATTGATGATGTTCCAGCTGGCCGTGTGCCGGATGTAATTCAGCGTGATGTAATTTGAATTAACGCCGAGCTGTGATTCGTGCCCCAGGGAAAGGCGCTGCGTCAGGGCCGAGTTAATGCGGTGCGAGATAAGCAGGTTGACGTAGTAATCATTTAAGTCCCGCTTGTCGTTATAGGTGACGAAAGTTGCACCATTCGGCAGATAACCGGTGGGGAATGGCCCGAGGGTAACAAACTTATCATCAAAGCTGATCGTCTGGTAACCACCCGCGAGCCGAACCTTCACGTAGCTCGTGAGCTGCGTTTCGACGAATGCGCCAATCGAGAAGGTATTCGAATCGTTTAGTAGATTCTCCTCATAGCGGTTGAAGACGTAACTAGCTTCGAGCCCGACGCCGGTAGTAGAAGTAGCTGCAAAGCTGACCGAAGCCGTGAACTGTTCAGCGTTACGATCGAGGTAAGAGAAATCGTTATTCGTCGCGAGGAAGGTGTAATGATCGTAGCCGAAGGTCACGACCGCCTTGTTTAAGTCCCATAGAACAGAAACACCCGCGGTGTTCTGGAAGCGTCCATAGTCAGCGACGTTGCTAAGACCAGGTTCGCCGATCGGATCCTGTTCGAGAGAGAACCGGTCGTGGAAGTTGATCCGGAAATCACTCACGAAGATGTCGAACGCGAGCTGCGATCCCGGCGCGAGCAGGATTCCGTTCGTGTTGTACTGCGAGTGACTCGCGTAAAAGGCGTAGCCGAGACCGATATCGAAGCGAAGCGTATTTAGCTGCGTGATCGGCCAGAGCGCGTCGAAGTTGACCTGCGGCCGGAAGATGAAGTCGTCCTGCGTGTTTACTTCAGCGAAATTGATGTTGTCGTTGTACTCCAGACCCATCGTGGCGCTGACGCGGAAACGGATCGGTCCGACGAGCAGATTGTATGGGATGCGATCGATCTCCTGGCGACGCGCCTCGGCCGAAGCTTCCCCGGCAAGCGAGGGACGAATCGCATCCTGCGCTCGAGCGACGGAAGTCACGAGCAAGAGCGAAAGCAGAAGACCGAGACCTGCCTTTCGGAAAGAGAAGGCGGCGTGGGTGCGAATAGTGTGACTGCTCATAGTCGTGACAAAGTAGTTGAGTTAGCAGAAGCGGTACCAGACGGCGCGAGAATCCCGAATCCCATTCGGTTTTCTTCCCCCGCCGACCTGCGGCGAGGTGTTTCTCGTGAGTTTGAGTGTGGTTTGTACACTTTGGGCGCTTTGCGAGCATCTTTACTGAGCCGCCGAAGCGACAGCAAGTTAAATCGCTGTCCTCAACGTGCGGGAAAACCCCGTCCGCTGCTAGGTAAATCTGGTCCTGAGACATCGCCATCGAAGCTCGTGGTGGCCGTGTCATAAAAACCTTCGGCCGTGGCGCGCTCCAAGCGATCGACCAGCACCGCCGTGAAACGGTCTCTCGCCTCCATCACGGGCCGGTCGGTCGCGACTGCAGTGCTCTCCTTCATAGTGGCCGGCGCTGTCGGTGCCTCCGAAACGCGCCCTCCGGCGAAGGCCGTCCCGCAAAAGATAGTTGCCGCAAACAACAAAAGAGCGGCGTCGGACGCGGAAAACGGCACGCCATTAGCTCTAAGAGATCGCAGGTGCTCGCGGCCTGAATGATGCGACTCGCAACCCAGAACCAGGCCTCCGATCCCTTGCCCACCACACTCCACCTCCAGCCGAAAGTCACCCATGAGAATCGCCGCACTCCCTCGCCGGGAAGCTCGTCTCCGCGCTCTGAATATCTTGCGCTTGCTGCCCGGGCTACGAATGACGCTATTCGGGATTGGGATGTAAATAGCAGCGCGCTGACCTGGCCGCAGGGTCTCGAGAGCCTGCTCGGGTTCCAACCTGACGCCGTCTCCGCGGACATCAGCTTCTGGCAGAAGCAGATTCATCCGGAAGACCGCGTCCGCACCGTTACGGGCATTCGTGAAGCGCTCACCGCGGGTGAGCAGTGGAGCGGCGAGTATCGCTTCCGTCGCGCCGATGGCGTCTACATTCACCTGCTCGAGCGAGCTGTGATCGTCCGCGATGAAGCCGAAGGCGAGCTGCGTTTTGTCGGTTCCTTGATGGACATCACGCCGCGAAAACAACTGCAGGATCAGCTCATCCGTTCGCAGAAAATGGAGGCGTTCGGACAGCTGGCCGGCGGAGTTGCGCACGACTTCAATAACTTCCTCACCACCATCCTCGGCTATAGCGATCTATTGTTGAACGAGCTCGGCTTGAAAGGGCCGAATGCCAAGCATGTCGGCGAAATCCGCAATGCGGCGAAACGTGCTAGCGCGCTCACTTCGCAGCTCCTTGCGTTCAGCCGCAAGCAGGCGCTCGAAGGCAAAGTCGTCGAGGTAAACAGCATCATCACGAATGCCGAGCGCTCCGTGCTACGCCTGCTCGGCGAAAATATTTCCGTCGAGTGCCATCTCCACAGCTCGCGTGATCCGGCGCACGTGCGCGTCGACCCGGCGCAGCTCACGCAGATTATCCTGAACCTCGCGGTGAACGCCCGCGATGCGATGCCGGACGGCGGCCGCTTAACCTTCGGCACTTCCACAGTTCGCATCGGCGATGAGAAACAACCGGCCGGTTGCGCGGAGACTCTGGCTGCTGGCGAGTACGCGTTGATCAGCATCACCGATAACGGCGCAGGTATGAGCGATGAGGTGAAGGCGCACCTCTTCGAGCCGTTTTTCACTACGAAAGACGAGGGGCGCGGCAGCGGTCTCGGCCTGGCGACGAGCTACGGGATTGTGCGGCAAAGCGGCGGGCACCTGTGCGTCCAAAGTCAGCTCGGCAAAGGCACGATGGTGTCGATTTACCTGCCAAAAGTCCCTACCCCCGTGGCTCCGAACTACAAGAAACCGGGCGTGAAGAAGCTCGCGACCGGCACCGAGACTGTGCTCGTGCTGGAAGACGACATCAGCGTCCGCCACATCTCCGTGCGAGTGCTGCGTTCGCTCGGCTACGATGTGATGGAAGCTGCGAATGGAGACGACGCGCAGCGGATGATCAGCTACGAGAACGCCAAGAAAGTTGATCTGCTCCTGACCGACATGGTGATGCCGCAAATGAGCGGTCGCGACTTCGCGGATTGGCTGCGCCAGACGAGCCCGAAGACGAAGGTGGTATTCATCTCCGGTTATCTCGAAGAGTCGCTGCAGCTAGGGCAGCGCTGCGGGCAGGAGATGTTCTTTCTCGCGAAGCCATTCGATCCGGAACAGCTCGCGATGAAGGTGCGCGAAGCGCTCGACTGCTAGCCACACAGCCGCTTGTTAGTTGTGCGACTCCCGCACGACGGCGCCGCCCTTCATCACGAAACGCACCTGACGAAGTGCCGTCACATCGCGCGTCGGATCGCCTTTGACTGAGATGAGATCGGCGAGCAAACCGGTGCGGATCATACCGCGATCCGCGGTGTGAAAAATAGCGGCATTCCCGCTCGTCGCCTGGCGCAGGACATCGAGCGGCGTGAAGCCGTATTCGTTCACGAGCAATTCCATCTCGAGCGCGTTCTCGCCGTGCGCGAAGACACCAACATCGCCGCCCATTGCGAAGGTCACGCCTGCTTCTCTTGCCGCTTTCATGCTCGCGCGTTTTTGCACGATCCGCGCCGGCTCGGGATCGACGCCCTTGTGCCAGCCGCGATAACGCGAGACCGCATCGCCGGCTGCGACGGTCGGGCAAAACGCGACCCCCTTGGATTTCATTAACCGGAAGATTTCCGCCGTTCCTTCATCGCCATGCTCGATCGTTTCGACACCAGCGTTGATCGCGCGGCGCATTCCTTCCGGCGTCGTGGCGTGCGCTACCGTCGGCCGTCCAGCGGAGCGCGCGGTTTGCACAATTGCGCTTAGCTCTTCCTGCGAAAACGTGGGCCGAGACGGCTCGCCGTTCCCCCAGCGGTAATCCGCATAGACCTTCACGAGGTCAGCGCCTTTGCCGATCTGCTCACGCGTCGCGCGCGTGACCTCTTCGATTCCACTCGCTTCCTGCGCACCCTGCGGCACGTCGATCTCTGCCGCGATTTTCGGCCCGTAGCTGCCCGTCGCCACCAACGCTCGCGTCGCTACGAGCAATCGCGGACCCGGCACAATGCCGTTGTCGATCGCCTGCTTCAGGCCAACGTCTGCGAACCCCGCGCCTTCCGTCCCGAGATCACGCGCGCTCGTAAATCCCGCCTCCAAAGTCTTCCGCGCATGCGCCGTGGCGCGCGCCGTCCGGAGTGCGAGCGACTCCGTCAG
>JALYXP010000146.1 GCA_030947045.1 Verrucomicrobiota bacterium
CTTCAAACATGAGCACGTCGCGAGCATCGAAGCCGGGTGCGACTTCGCGGAGCTTTGCCATATTGCGTAAGACGACGTTTGCACTAACCAGCAGCACGATCGACACCGCCACCTGTGCAACCGTGAGGAGATCACGGACTCCGCCTCCAGCCTCCGTGCTGCCGGTGTTTCCCGCCCCAGACGATTTTAGCGTTTCGGCGATGTCGGGGCGCGTGTTGCTCCAGGCCGGCAGCGAACCGGCGACGAGTGCGCTAAAGCATGAGACGGCGATGGTGAACCCAAGAACAGCGGGACTGATATCAATTCGGATCCAAAACGGTAGCTCGATCGGGATAGCCGCCGCAACGAACTGGACCAGGAAAAAAGCGATGGCGACACCTCCTAGGCTTCCGAAAAACGTCAGCATTACCGCTTCGGTGAGTAGCAGACACACGAGCTTCCGTCGAGTGGCGCCAAGGGCGGCCCTAACTACTAACTCCCGCTCGCGCGAACTCGCCCGCGCGAGCAAGAGCTGGCTGACGTTCGCGCAGGCAATCAACAGAACGCCGGCGCACGCCGCGAGAAGCACAACGAGCGACGCTCGAACGCCACCAGTCCAGTATTCGCGTAGCGGAATGACTGCAACGCCAATTTCTTTGTTCGTGTCTGCAAACTGCCGCGCTAGGCGGGCACAAATGATGGTCAGCTCAGCCTGCGCGAGTGGTACGTTCGTGCCTCGCTTTAGGCGCGCAATGCACTGATCCGCGCGCCAGGTGCGGTTATGGTTTGAGCCGAAAAGCGCGGCCGATGGAACCCACAAATCAGTTTGCGATGGGAACCGAAAGCCGGGCGGCATTACCCCCACGACGGTGCGCGGCGTCCCATCGAGGTTAACTTCTCTTCCAACAATGCCCGGGTCGCCACCATAGGCCTGTTTCCATACCCGATTGCTGATCAGCACAACTTGGTTCGCGTTCGGCTCGTCATCAGCAGCGACGAAGTTGCGACCGAGGGTCGGTGCGACGCCGAGTAGGGAGAACAGGTTGGCAGTAGTAAACGTAGTCTTCAGCGTCTGGGTGCTGCCGTCGCGCGCCTGCAGATTCCCATTCCAACGCAGGTTGAAGAACGCCAGTTCGGAGAAGCTGTGGGACTGCTCGCGCCAATCCACGAAGTCGAGGTAATTTACGCCGACGTCAGTGCCCGATTTCGTGCTGCGCGACTGCAGCATGACAAGTTCCTCGGGAGCGGCAAAGGGTAGCGGCCGCAGCAAGAATGCATAGACGACGCCGAACATCGCAGTCGTCGCGCCTATTCCTAGCGCCAGCGCCAACATTGCCGTCGCGGTGAAGCTAGGATGCTTCAACAGCAGGCGCCACGTATAACAGATTCCTGTCATTCTGGGGAACGGCGTTGCACTCGCGCCAGCGAAAACTGATCGGCCTTTCAAATGCCGCGCAGCAGCCGCTTTTACAACCAATCATCTGAGCGACACCGAGTAATCATGTGCAAACCGCGGGAAATATTGACGTTCCGGGCGTGTGCGTGCTGTGCTGGCGCGAGTATTGCCTTATCAGAGCTTGCACAGGCTTTGTCGATTTTGTTTCTTGTCGCGTGGTCGCTCCGGCATAACGGATGTAACAATCGGTCAGAATACCGGACCGATGACGTGGAGGATCAAATCGGCGCCGAAGTGCGCGATCATCGCCGCTTCCAAGCCACGCCGCCAGTAGAGGTACCCGAACGGAAGTGCGCAGAGCGCGTTCAGCGAAATCACCACGGCCACCATCTTCAGCGTGAGCGGAGCGATCTGCGCTGCGAGCGGCAGGTGCCCCGCTCCGAACGCCACGGCTACGAGAAAATTCGCGATCCAAAACTGGGCGACTTGCGCCGACTCACGCCACCAGAGCAGCCGAAGAAGCCACAGCACGAGCGACAGAAGGAACAGTCGCGTCAGGATCTCTTCGTCCAGTCCGCCGTAGAAGCAGGCAAGAAATCGCTTCCACAATGGCATTGCACCCTCGGAAGCGATCGGCAGGGCTGTCAGCGCTGCTCCTATCGGACTGCGGATTAACGCGAGCGTGATCACGCCTACCAGCAGACCTACGACTGAAGCAGTGAGGACGACGCGCGCCGGGATCTTCGACGGAGGGCCGTAGAGCCAGCTCTCCAGGAATGGCGCGCCTAACCCGATTTTCCGCGCAAGCAGGAGGCCAAGGCCGACGAAGATGCTGAAGTTGACGACCGCTTGGATTATAGCAATCACCGGCAGCGGCAAAGGCAGCGAGTGAGCGGCGAGATTCGGCGCGAGGACCACTGACAGATACGGCAGCAGCGCAAGCACGCCGACCACTGAACCTGCGAGCAGCAAGGCAAACAGCCGCCACGGATACGGCGCGACTGCCAAGCCCGCCGTGTTCGTGGAAGCGGAAAAGGGGTCCTCCAAGAAATCCTGCATAGCCGATACCGCTTGAAAAAGTCGACAAAAAAAAGCCCTTGGGTTCTCGCTAGCTCGCGATTAACCCGTGCTAAAAACTGACAGATCATATTTGCTGCCTCGCATGAGACATCTGCCGTTGCTGCTGGCCTTCGTCTGCTCTGTTTTCGTCAACCGCATGGAAGCGACCACGAAGGGCCTGAGCCAAATAGTGACGCCGGATCTCCAACCCGAAGGTGACCTCTCGCTCAGCGCACAATGGCAGAGCCTGCATATCGCAAACCCATACGAGCTTCAGGCCGAGCTCGGGCTGACGAAATTCGCGGAGATCGCAGTGTTCGAGGGCTTCAAGCCAAACGAGCTAATCTTCGGCACCGAGATCGGCATTCTCCGGAAAGAGCCGTATCTCCTTTCCGCCGGTTTCGTGAACTGGTCACCGCACAGTCATGTCGATCCGCAGCCGTTCCTCGAGGCTGGTTACTACACCGAGCACGAGAAGGTATCGTGGGGGCGATCCACGCCGGTTATAAAAACGAAGCGATCTCGGCTACGCGCATGACTTCAATAAGACTTGGCGCGCTCAGGTGGACTTCCAGAGCGGCAGGGAGAATTCCTCCACTCTCGGAGTAACCTGGAACATCACTTCCGAGTTTCAAGTGAACCCCGCCACTTATCTGCCTAACTATCACCCGGACCGAATCCTCGGTTACGTTGTTTTCACCTATACCTTACACCTCTGGGGCAGGAACGATCACGAGAAGGATCTAAGCGTCCCCGGCTTGCCGCTCCGCTCTCCGCCCCGTTAAGGGCGCTAGTTCTCGTGCTCGTCGAGAAGTCGCGACGCCCGCGCCCCTAGCTTCTCCGTGTCTCAAACGAAATCCGCCCGCCTTTGCGATTGGCACCCCGGCAATCCGCATCTTCGACCCGCATCCCGATTTTCTTCACTTCGCGACGCTTTCTTGCTTCCGCTTTCTCTCCGCAGGCTTTACCTCCTCAATCATGCGTTTCAAAAAACTGCTCATTCTGATCGGAGCCCTGGCGGCGGCGACTTCCCTCGAGGCCCAATCGTCGGCATCAACGGCGAGCCCTTCTCCGGACAGCTCAGCTTCACCTGCGAAATATTACCGCACGAAAAAAGCGGAAGCATCGCCCGCCCCTTCAACCGACGCAGCGAACCCGAGCGCATCGCCCGCCGCTTCTCCGAAACCGAAGCGCACACGCAAGAAAGCAAACGCCTCACCGGCTCCGAGCAGTGAACCGTCGAGCAACGCATCCCCCGCCGCTTCACCAACCCCGCGGAAACGGAATGGTGTCAGCAGAGCCGGCTCCTCCCCAGCTCCCGCGGCATCTGCCGCTAGCCGCTCTCCGGCGGCGATTCCTGCCGCGTCACCCGCCGCCACGTCATCGAATCCCTTCGCGAATCTCTTCAAGCCGAAGCCAACCCCTGCGCCTGCAGTGGGAACGGCGAATAGCTCCTCGACAGCGCGCAGCTCAGCCAACCATACTCCTGCCGCCATGGCGGCTCAGGCGCCCGGCGGCGGCAATGGCCAGGTCTGGGTTAATACCGAGACGCATGTCTATCATAAAGAAGGCTCCCGCTTTTACGGCCGCACTAAAGCCGGCAAATACATGAGCGAAGCCGAAGCGCTTAAATCCGGCGCACGCGACGCGAAGCGCGCGAACGAATAGCTCGCCGTCATCCGCTCCGGACGTCCAGTCGATAATCCATAGCAATCTCGGCTGCGACGATTGCCGATTACGGTCTATCGAGTTCTGCTCCTCGAGGGCCAGACGCTTTTGAAGTTGATGCGGGTTTGCCGCGTCCTAGGAAATCGTATCAAGCGTGACCATCAACTTCTCGCGGTACATGCATACCACTTGTCCTTTGTTGCTTCGGAAGTAGTC
>JALYXP010000167.1 GCA_030947045.1 Verrucomicrobiota bacterium
CTGTCGAGCCTAAGCGAGTCTCCGCTATCGCGACGGCCAGCTCAGGGCTGCCTCGGATCAGCCAAGACTCACTCGGCCCGTATGCACGCACGACGCTGGGTTCAAACGAGACGCCGTTTTATCGGACATCGCTGCACTGGGTTGTATTTGTGCGCTTCGGAATTCTGGCGCTGATCGCTTTCCTGTTCATCGCGATGCCGCTGGCGATTGGCATCCAGGCTTTGCTAGGATCTCAAATCGGCTGGTTCGCTCTACCGCTCCCGGCGTTCGTCATGCTGCCCCCTACCCTCGCCTTTGCGAGCAGCGAGCTGGTAGTCACGGACCAACGCGTGTTAATCAAGACGGGCATTCTGACGCGCCAGACTCTGGAGATGTTTATCTCACGCATCGAATCGGTCGCGGTGCATCAGGCAGTGTTGGGGCGAATGCTCGACTTCGGCACTGTCACGATCAGAGGGATGGGAGGGTCCGAGGAGGCGTTCGAAGCCATTGCGCATCCGGTCGAGTTCCGCAATGCGGTGCAGCGCCTGCAGTCATCCAGCGCCGCTGGGACGCCAGCCACGCCTGCAAGTTAGTTACGGTAGAAGAAGTCCTCGAACGAGCGCCGCACTCGCCCAAACATGCGCTGAGCGTCTTGCTTCGAGCGGCGAAACATCTGTTTCAACTGCCGCTTCACGATGTTCTCGTCGCCGTCGTCTTCTTGATCAGCCGCGGGATCCCTCGAGTAATTTGCATTGTCGCCGCCGACCTCTTCATCTTCGCGCCCAACACGATCGCCCTGCCGATCATCTCTCCGCGCACGGACTGGCGCATCCTGCTGCGCCTGCTCCATATTCTGGCCGCGATAGAGACCTTCCACGCGCGTGACGTTCCCCCGGTTCGCACCGATATGGATGGTGCCGATCGGACGTCGATTCTCATCCTGCAGCGTCACCATCCAGACCGGCTCGCCGCGATCGTTGTTCTGCAAGACGTAGCTCGCGAACGCGAAATTCGCGTGTGATTTATCGGCGGTATAACTCGCAACCGAGAACGCACCACTCGAATCGAGGTTCAGTCGCGCCGTTTTAATTGCCGCACCGGCAGCGGAGCCGGTGGTGGCCTGACGAGACGCGCTTTGCGCCACAACGCGCCCGTTCGCGACCTCAATTTCACGCACGCCAGAAGCGGAGTTGCGGTCAGCCACCACCACGCGCCAGGTCACCGGTTGCGGATCGCCGTCGGAACCCGTCACCGAGATGACTCGGCTAACGAGTGACCGGTCCAACTGTGTGCCGACGACACGCAAGGCTTCGTAAGCGGTGCTCTGCTGCGCAGCAAAAGCGACGGAAGCGCTGAGAAAAACGAGAAGCAATGGGCGCCACATGCCGCCAACAAAACTGGTGCTTCGGTATGATGTCCACCCGTTTTGGTTGCGGACTTGCCGTAGGTGCGGTGTATGTTCCCCGCTCGTGCGGCCGATGAAGAAGAAAGTGGAGTTCTCCAGCCACACCGCGAACCTCGCGCTGATGCGCAGCCTGGTGCGGGGGTTCCTTGATGCGTACCCGTTTTCGGAAAAGGAACGGACGCTCATGGTGCTAGGCGTGGACGAGGCCTGCACAAATATTATTCGCCATGCCTATCATCTCCGCGACGACCAGCCGATCGCGCTTTCGCTCGAGGGAAATTCGCAATCCGTCTGCATGCGTTTGCGTGATTACGGCTGCCAATGTTCGCCCGAGGCGATGAAGGGTCGCGCGCACGATTTGATCAAGCCCGGTGGACTCGGCCTGCATTTGATCCGTAACGCATTCGATAAGGTCGACTATATCCTTAAGAAGCGCGGCACCGAGCTCGTGCTGACGAAGAAGGTGAACTAAGCGCTACCGCACCGATGAAGCCGCCGTTGGAGCCAGACCCAAATTTCGAGGTCTCGTTGCGGCCGCCGATGTTCAGCGAGTTCACCGGGCAGGTGAAGGTTTGCGAACGTCTCGCCGTCCTAGTGGAAGCCGCAAAAAAGCGTGGCGATGTGCTTGAGCATATTCTGCTGAGCGGGCCGCCCGGGTTAGGGAAAACGACGCTCGCGCACATCATCGCCAACGCGATGGGTGTAACCGTGAAAAATACCAGCGGCCCTGTGATTGAGAAAGCGGGCGAGCTGGCGGGCTTGCTCACAAGTCTCGAAAAAGGCGACGTCCTTTTCATCGATGAGATTCACCGTCTGCAACCGACGATCGAGGAATATCTCTATCCCGCGATGGAAGATTATCGGCTCGATATTATCATCGACCAGGGGCCACAGGCGCGGAGTCTCCGTCTGCAGTTGCCAAAGTTCACGCTCATTGGTGCGACGACGCGCGCGGGAATGGTGAGTGCGCCGCTCCGTTCGCGCTTTGGTATGACGGCTCGACTTGATTACTACGCGGCGGATGAGATGCACAAGATCATCACCCGGAGTGCAGGTCTGCTCGGCGTCGAGATTGATGATGCCGGCGCAGCCGTAGTTGCTGCGCGGACGCGTGGAACCCCGCGAACCGCCAACAACCTTTTGCGCTGGGTGCGCGACTACGCGCAGGTAAAAGCAGACGGCAAAATCACCGCGGAATTAGCCGACAGCGCGCTCACGATGCTGGAGATCGACAGCGACGGTTTCGATCAATGGGATAAGCGCATTATCGAAGCTTTGATCCATAAGTTTAACGGCGGCCCGGTCGGTCTGAACTCGTTAGCCGTCGCGATCGGTGAAGAAGCCGGAACGCTCGAGGAAGTGAATGAGCCTTACCTGATTATGGAAGGCTACATCAAGCGCACGCCGCAAGGCCGCGTCGCGATGCCGAACGCCTATCGCAAGCTTGGACTGAAGGTGCCGGCCGGGATGCAGACGGATCTATTTACGGGTTAACGCATTAAATGGACTCTCTCCACATCGTCATTGCGAGCGAAGCCGAGGAACCCCGTAGCAGTACGATTGATGCTGCCACGGGGTCCTTCGACTGCGCTCTGCTTCGCTCAGAATGACGGACGATCTTTTCGGCAGCTCCGGCAAGGTGCTGACGGTCGCAGAACTTACCCGCGCGATCCGCGGCACGCTTGAGACGCGGTTTGGCGCGGTATGGGTGCAAGGCGAAATCTCGAATTACAAGCAGCACCCGTCGGGTCATCAATACTTCACGCTGAAGGATCAACGCGCGCAGATCTCGTGCGTGATTTTTCGCAATACATTGCCACCCACGGCCAGACCGCTCAGCGAAGGCGCGCAGGTGCAAATCTACGGCAACCTTTCCGTCTTCGAAGCGCGCGGACAATATCAGCTCAGCGTGCAGACCGTGCAGGCGCGCGGCGTCGGATTGCTCCAGGCGAAGTTCGAAGCGCTGAAGCGTAAACTCGAGGCGGAAGGACTCTTCGCGGCGGAACGAAAACGACCGCTGCCGAAGTTTCCGCGGCGCGTTGGCATCGTTACGTCGCCTAGTGGCGCGGCGATTCGCGACATGCTGAACGTGCTGCAACGTCGCGCGCCTTCTCTGCAAATCCTCATCAACCCGGTGCGCGTGCAAGGCACCGGCGCCGCCGCAGAGATCGCTGTCGCCATCCGCGAACTCACTACGCCTAACGACTCATGGGCGCCCCTTGATCTCGTGGTGATTACGCGCGGCGGCGGCAGCATCGAAGACCTGTGGGAGTTCAACGAAGAGATCGTCGCGCGCGCAATCGCCGACTCCACCGTGCCGGTCGTGAGCGCCGTCGGCCACGAAGTCGATTTCACGATCGCCGATTTTGTCGCCGATCTGCGCGCGCCGACGCCGAGCGCCGCGGCGGAATTGATCGTGCCCGATGCGGCTGATCTGGCACGGCGGGTGAACGAGCTTGCCGTTTGCCTTGATCGACACCTACGAAACTTCGTCGCGCATGGACAGGCGCGATTGCGTTTCCTCACCGAGAAGACCCTCGCGCGGGAGCTTCTCCAGCGCATGCGCGATGCGCAGCAACGGATCGATCTGGCGCGTGAATCGCTCACGCAGCAGGCCGGCGCCAGCGTCGCCAAGCGTCAACAATTGGTAGCACGTGCCGCTCAGGTTTTGCAGACCGGCGAACCGTCCCTTGAGATCGCTAAGTATCGCGGTCGGCTAACTGCTCTGGCGCGGCTGGTGGTTACCTCAGCTCCGCGCTCGCTCGCCCTTGCGCAGCAGCGCTTCCGCCGCATCGAGGCAATGCTCCGCGTGCTGGGACCCGAGGCGACTCTTCGACGCGGCTACAGCATCACGACGCTGCATGGAAAGGTGTTAAGATCAGTGGCAGTCGCCCGGCCGGGCGAAGGCGTTATGACGCGGCTCTTAGACGGAGCGTTCGCATCCAAGATTGTCGATCGAAGAGAGTAGACGTGCGGCGAACCGCGAGGCGTTACAATGGTTCCAACACTGTTGCGCCGGAAAGCCAGGCTCCTGCGACAGGAACGAAGATGTCGGCCGGAATGCCTGTTCCAGTCTGTCCTTTGACGATCGTCTGGTTAGCTCCCGCTCCCGGAACACAAGTTTCGACAGCTCCGCTTTGATCCACACGCACCACGATCGCTTTCTTGCCTTTCCACACGCCGCCCTTAGCACTGGGATCGGTCGAGTAAACTGCGCTGGTCCCGCCGGTCGCGGGAGCATCGGCGATCAACGGATATCTGCCGTTGTCGGTTTCGTTAAGACCGAGCACGTAAGCGAAGTTATTAGAACCTGCCTCCAGCCGATCCGCTGGCGCTGTCGTCTTCTCGTCACCCGGAGTCGGCGACCACTTCGACTTCGCGAGGTAGAATGTATTTTCCGTTGGCACGTACGTCGGAATCAGTGATGCGAGGGCCGCGTTTGACGTTGCTGGAACTCCGGCCGGCGGATCGCCCGCACGCCCATCAAGCGAGGGAAATTTCCCATCATTATCAGCGGCGAATAGCTTGCAGCCGAGCGCGATCTGTTTCGCGTTCGAGAGGTCTTTGGTTTGCGCGCCGCGCTCCTGTACGGTTGAAAACACTGGTAGTGCGATACCGGCGAGCACGGCGATGATCGAAATCACGACGAGCAATTCGATGAGGGTGAAAGCGGACGAATTCTTGTTTTGCATGGGGGTGTGCGCGCGAAAATGAGGACTCAAGTCGCGCGGGTCAAGCTTGTAACACGCGCCGCAGATTCTTTGGCCAAAGGCTACGTCAATTCGCTGTAATCGTCGGGTCAACGGTATCCGATGCCGGAACATGCCGTTTAAGTTTAAACGCGATCGTGGCGAGCGGCGGTAGCTCGATCATCAACGAATGCGTGCGGCCTGACCATGGTTGCTCGGCTGCTTCAAGGCCGCCCATGTTCCCGACGTTGCTGCCGCCGTAGGTCTCGGCGTCGGTGTTGATGATCTCGCGGTAGAAGCCAGCTTGTGGGACGCCGATCCGGTAGCCGTGCAGGACTTGCGGCGTGGCGTTCACGACGAAGATGATGATGTCGCCGCTGCGTGCCTTGCGCAGGAAGGAGACGACGCTGTTATCGGCGTCGTGAAAATCAATCCACTCGAATCCTTCGTGTGAGTCGTCGAGGTCCCACAGCGCGGCCTCGTTTTTATAGACGTAATTCAGATGCTGCACCAGGCGGCGGAGACCATCGTGCTTCGGCTCGGCGAGCAGGAACCAATCAAGCTCACCGTCGTGATTCCACTCGCGCACCTGGCCGAAATCCTGGCCCATGAAGAGCAGCTTCTTCCCAGGATGCGCGAACATCCACGCGTAGAACATCCGGAGATTTGCGAACTTTCGCCATTCGTCCCCGGGCATTTTGCCGAGCAACGAGCCTTTCCCGTGCACCACTTCATCGTGACTCAGGACGAGCACGAAATGCTCGCTGAAGGCATACATGATCGAGAACGTGATGCTGTTGTGATGGAAGCGACGAAAGATCGGATCGAGCGCCATGTAATGGAGGAAGTCGT
>JALYXP010000245.1 GCA_030947045.1 Verrucomicrobiota bacterium
TTCACCGAAATCTTCTTTCGTCCCTTCCGAATGAGCTGATTAATCGTTGGCATTGTCCGTTGAAAAATAAAACCGCCCGACCTCAGGAATCGGGCGACAAAAAAGCCGCTCAGGCGGCGTCTCTCTACCTCACGCACCTGATGCGGGGAGCGCGCAATATAGGAACGAATTCTGGAGCCGCAAGAATATTTTCCGCGTGTTTGCTCCTCTGCGCGCGATTGATCACTCAACCCCGCGAAACCGGCTTAACGCCTCGGCAGCACGAACGTTGTGCGGGCGATCTCGGACTGCAACTCCTCGGCGCTATACCAACGCGAGAGACAATCCTTCTCCAGCAGATCAGCGTTCGCCGCGATGAACTCGTCCCATGTTGAGGAACCGCCGCGCGCTTTGCGTTCTGCGATGATCGCGAGATAAGCCACGGTCATGGTCTCGTGGTAAACTTCCGGCTTGCCGACCTTGGCGGTGAGCAACTTCAGCGCGGCGGAAAATCGCGACGCCGCTTCGCTGAACGCGTGACGGCTGAGCATGTGGAACGCAAGACGCAGGTGCTCGCGATGAGGGAAGTTTGCGAGGTCGAGCATTCCCTGTTCAAGCGCCGCGAGCTCGCGATCGATTGCATCATCGGTCTCCATCACGCGAGCAGTCTCTCGCAACGCGTAACAGTTTTTCAATTGCCATCTCGCGGTGGAGTTTTCACAGTCCCAGCGCGATGGAACTGAGCGCATACCTGGCCGACCGGCAGAAGAAGATCGATCGGGCGCTCGACCGCTTTCTGCCGAAGGAGACAGCGAAACCGGCAACGATCCACAAGGCGATGCGCTACAGCCTTTTCGCGGGCGGCAAGCGCCTTCGCCCAATCCTGAGCGTTGCGGCCGCCGAAGCGTGCGGCGGCGAAAGCGAGGCGGCGTTGCCCGCCGCGTGCGCGGTCGAATGCATCCACACCTACTCGTTGATTCATGATGATCTGCCGAGCATGGATAACGACGATTTCCGCCGCGGCCGTCCCACTTGCCACAAGGCTTTCGGCGAAGGGATCGCGGTGCTTGCCGGTGATGCGCTGCTCACAGTCGCGTTCGAAATCATCGCGCACGCTGAGCCGACCCGCCGCTATCCGCTACGCGATTTGCTGATCGAACTAGCGGTCGGCGCCGGCAGCCGGAAGCTCATCGCCGGCCAGGTCGCTGATCTCGAAGCGGAAGGAAAGCCGATCACGCGAAGTGAGCTTCGTTATATCCACGAAAACAAAACCGCTGCGCTGCTTACCACCTCTGTCCGGCTGGGCGCGATGAGCGCGAATGTCAACCCGCGCGAGCTCACTGCGATCACCGAGTTTGGTCAGTCGCTCGGGCTGGCCTTTCAGGTGATCGACGACATCCTCGATGTGACGCAAACATCGGAGAAGCTTGGCAAAAGCGCCGGTAAAGATGTGGCTGCGAAAAAGGCAACGTATCCAGCCGTAATCGGAGTGGATAAATCGCGTCGTGAAGCACAGCGCCTAACGAGTAAAGCGCACGTCGCGTTGGAGATATTCGGTGAACGCGGCGAGACGTTGCGCGCATTGGCCGATCATCTGCTCAGCCGCGAATATTAGCAGCCAACGAGTGTAAGATTCGGATCGATTTCTTCGGTTACGTCCGAAGTGAAACCGCGCTCGAAGCGCAGCATCGCCGCGTACGCGATCATCGCCGCGTTGTCGGTTGAGAGCTGCGGCGCCGCCGCATGAAAACGCATCCCGACGCGTTCACAAGCAATGCGCATTGCTTCACGGAGCGCCACATTGCAGCTAACACCGCCGCTTAGCGTTACGAGCGCGACACGCGCCGGCTTCGCTGCCGCGAGTGTCTTCCGCACGAGCACTTCGATGACTGCTGCCTGAAACGACGCGCAAAAATCATTCGTTAGGCAGTCATCCCGAGCGAAGTCAAGGGACCCCGTGGAATTAGCAATACTATCGCTACGGGGTCCCTCGGCTTTGCTCGGGATGACCGTGCTGTTGGAGGCGCGCAGTTGTCGACCTAGCTCATACCGCACCGCCGTCTTCAATCCGCTGAAGCTGAAATTGCCATCGCGCGAATCGAGCATGCTCCGCGGAAAATCGAAGCGCTTCGGATCACCAAGTTTCGCGCGGCGCTCAATCTCCGGGCCGCCGGGATATCCGAGGCCGAGTAATTTCGCGACCTTGTCGAACGCTTCACCGGCAGCGTCATCAACCGTGCGGCCCAAGACCTCGTAAAGGCCGAGATCGGACACGCGCACGAGCATCGTGTGACCGCCGCTGACGACAAGCGCGACGTTCGGCTCCACGGCCTCTCCGAAGAACGGGGAGAGCAGGTGACCTTCAAGATGGTTGATCGCGAGGTACGGCTTGTTCCACCCGATCGCCAGGCCCTTCGCGATCGACGATCCAATCATCAGAGAACTCGCGAGGCCCGGCCCGCTCGTTGCGGCAAAACAGTCGACATCCCGGAGCGATATCTCCGCTGAACTGATCGCGCTCTCCAGCAGTTGCGGCGCGTGCACGAGATGATTACGCGACGCCACTTCGGGAACGACGCCTCCGGTCAGCTGATGCACCGCGGTCTGCGAAGCGACCTCGCTCGCGAGTAATGCGCCGTCGCGCGTCACTGCAACTGCGGTCTCGTCGCAGGAAGTTTCCAGCGCGAGAATGGTGCTCATCTGTCGGATAGTCCCGCCCGCTTCGCTCGCCGTGCGATTGGTTAACGTGTGGCAACCGCGACAGGCACTGGCACCGGATGGCGGGGTGGCGGCGACGTGGCGCCTTCATGATGCATATGGCCACTGCGCAGGAACGGCACTTTATCGAGCACGTTTTCCTGGAACGATTCGAGCGCGAGATAGATGACCGGCGTGATGTAGAGAGTAATGAGCTGCGACAGGATCAATCCGCCAACGATGACAAGGCCGAGCGGCTGCCGCGACGAGCCGTCAGCGCCGTAGCCGAGCGCGAGCGGCACAGCACCCATCAGCGCCGCGAGCGTTGTCATGATAATCGGCCGGAAACGCTCAACGCTCGCTTCGTGAATGGCGCTGCGACGATCGTAGCCTTCATCGAGCCGGTGCAAGGCGAAGTCGACGATCATGATGCCATTCTTTTTCACGATGCCCATGAGCAGGAAAAGGCCGATGACCGAGTAGAGCGAGAGCGTGGAATTAAAGAGCCACAGCGTTAAAAGACCGCCTACGACCGCGGGAAACAGCGTAGAGAGAACCGTGATGGGATGGACGTAGCTCTCGTAAAGAATTCCGAGAATCACATACATGACGAACAACGCCGCGATGACGAGAAACGGCAGCGCCTGAAAGAGCTGTTGCAACACAAGGCCCTCGCCTTGCAGTTCGCCCTTCACCGTGGGCGGCAATGCCTCGGCCGCAGCTCGCTCGATGAACTTCGTCACGTCACCGAGCGCAACTCCGGGCTTCGTATCAAACCCAAAGGTGACGCTCGTAAATTGGTTTGTGTGATTGACAGACTGAATCCCGAGCTTCGTCGACGACTTTGTCAGCGTGCGGACGGGGATCAGCGTGTCCTTCCCGTCCGGCCGGACGTAAAGCTGTTTTAAGTCGTCCGGCCCTGACCGGTCCTTGTCGTCGACCTCTAGAATCACCTGGTACTGATCGTCCGCCTGCTTCACGAGGTAGACGAAGTTTTGCGAATACGCCGAACGCAGCAGGTTCTGCAACTTCGTCGTCGAGACGCCGTAAAGGCTCGCGCGCTCCCGCTCGATATCGATGTCGATATTCGGCTGGTTACGAAACAGGTTTGAACGCGGCGGCGCGACGAAGCCGTCGTACTCCTTAAACTTCGCGCTCAATGCATCCGCGGCCGCATAAACTTCCTCGGGATTGATCCCGCTGAGCGAGTAACTGTAGCGGCCGAAGGCGCTGCCGGACGCGCCAATGTTGATCTGCAAGACCGGCTGCGGATTTAACGTCGGAAAAATTCCAGGCAGCGCACTCAGTGAATGGCGTAGTTCGGTAGCGACTTCGTCGATTGGGACTCGGTCGCTCGCAGGCTTCAAGAAAAGCACGGTAAAGATGCTCGACGACCCAGCGCGGCCGCTTCCGGCGACGGTGAAATACTTATCGACGGCCGGGTTCGCCTGCAGAATCGGATCCAGCCTGTCCTGCATCTCCCGCTGCTGCTGTGGCGACGCACCTTCCTGCATCACGAGCGCCCCGCGAATAACTCCGCTGTCGCCAGTCGGCAGCAGTGTGAACGGCAGCGCAGAAAAGAAATACCAAAGCCCGACGCCGCACGCGATCAGGATGGGCAAAGCAAGCCACCCGTGATCGAGAAACCAGTCGAGACTGCGGCTGTAAAAACGAAGAATCGGATCGAAGAATCTCTCCGTGAACCGCTCCATCCA
>JALYXP010000253.1 GCA_030947045.1 Verrucomicrobiota bacterium
CTCTATTATCATCTCAAGGCTGAAGTGCTTCCGACCGAGAATCTGCCGATCGGTAAAGCGCGCATCGTGCGTGCGGGGCGCGACCTCACGATCGTGACCTACAGCGCGATGGTGCACGAGGCGCTGGCCGTGGCGGAGGAACTCAGCGCCGACGGTTTCGAAATAGAGGTCGTTGATTTGCGCAGCGTGAAACCGCTCGACACGAACACCGTTCTTGCATCCGTCGCCCGGACGGGGCGATTGCTTTGCGTTGGCGAAGCATTCCCGTGGGGCGGCGTCACGGCGGAAGTGATCGCGCGGGTAGCGGCCGAAGGTTTCCACTTGCTCGACGCGGCGCCGCAGCGAGTAAACGCGAAAGACACGCCGATCCCTTATCACCCGAACCTCTGGTCCGAGCATCGGCCTAACAAAGCGTCCATTGCAGCGAAGGCGCGGCAAATTCTGGCGGAATAATGAAAGCGCGTCGTCATCCTGAGCGAAGCGAAGCGGAGTCGAAGGACCCCGGGGCAGCATCGTTGGTTGCGCCACGGGGTTCCTCGACTTCGCTCGGAATGACCAACTAATTTTATGCCTCAAGTTCCAATCACCATGCCGCAACTCGGCGAATCGATGGCCGAAGCGACGATCGTCGCGATCAACATTAAGCCAGGCGACACGGTTAAGGCAGACCAGGAGATTATCGAAGTGGAGACCGACAAGGCGGTCATGGGCGTGACGACGCCGTGCGCTGGTGAGATCACGAAAATCGATGCCGAGGTGAAGGGGACTTACGTCGTGGGCGCAGTGCTTGGTTATGTCGAAGCAAGCGAAGCCGACGCCGCCCGCTTCCAGAAAAACGCGCCGGAACAGCCGCACGGTTCGGTTGATAAAGAAGTGCCAGGGCGACAGGAGGAATCGTCGGCACCGACGCAGAACGGAAGCGGCTCGCACTTCCGCATCGATGAATCGGATGCGTTGCCGACCATCGCGGCTAGTCACTTAGGAGGCGACCGAACGGGCGGGCTTCCCGTGCCGGCGAGCGCGAAGGGGGCGGGTTACATGTCGCCGCGCGTGCGTGCGCGCATGGCCGAGCTGCAGCTTACGCAGGCGGACCTCGCGGGAATTGCCGGCAGCGGCAGTGCCGGTCGCGTGACCGTGAAGGATCTGGAGGATTTCCTGCGCTCGATCGAAGCGCAGCCCACGGAAAAGCCGAGCGCGATTCGCACGGGCGTGGCGGACGCGATGCGCCGCAGTTGGACGCGACCGCTCGCGACCGTCGGCCTCTCGGTATGTCTCGACCCCGTGCTGCAGGATCGCGCGAAACGCAATCCGAAACCGGGCCCTGCGCTGTATGCGTTACGGGCGCTCGCCCTTGCGCTCGCCGAGCAGCCAAATGCCGCCGCGCGCTTGATCGGCGGACGCGCCGTGCGCTCGGAATCGATCGACATCGGCGTCGCGGTCGAGGCGGGGGAAGGCATCATGGTTCCGGTGATTCGTAGCGCCGACAAGACTTCGCTCGCTGACCTGACAAAGCAGTATGCGGAGCTCGTTGAGTTGGCGCGGAAACGGCGCGTCAGCGCAGACATGACCGCGGGTGGAATCGCCTCGGTGTCAAATTTCGGCACCTTTGGTTTGGACTGGGGAACCCCTATTCCCCTTCCCGACCAGACGCTTTTGCTCGGTCTCGGCGCAGGTAAAAAGGCGCCGGTGTGGAGCGACGAGAAGGGGCAGTTCCTGCCCGCGACGCAAGCAGAGCTGACTTTGAGTTTCGATCATCGCAGCCTCGACGGTGGCGGCGCAGGCCGGCTGCTGAAGCGAGTTACCGAATTGCTCGCCGATCCCTCGCAGCTATAGGCCAATTGGTTGCGCAATAACTGCGCGCCTTTACCTTACAGCCGCATGAGTTCCGTGGCCGCGATCGATCCAAACATCACGATGCGCGAGCTACTGGAGCAGTTCCCCGGCGCGCAACGCGCGATGTTCCGAAAGTATCATATCGGCGGCTGCAGCAGCTGCGGGTTCAGCCCGGAGGAGACACTCGCCGGCGTCTGTGCGCGGAACGAAGATGTCGACGTCGACGAAGCGGTCGAACATATCATCACGAGCGACGCGGCGGACCGCGCGATGCAGATCGAGCCGCGTGAACTGTCAGATCGCCTTGCCAGCGGCGGGACGGTCAATCTCCTCGACGTCCGCACGCGCGAAGAATTCGACGCGGTGAAGCTCCCAGCCGCGCAATTGTTCACGCAGGAATTTCTGCAGATGAATAACTGGTCGCGCGAAGACCTTCTCGTCATCTACGACCATCAAGGCACGCGTAGCATGGATGC
>JALYXP010000278.1 GCA_030947045.1 Verrucomicrobiota bacterium
CCGACTCGACGACCACCGCGCAGGGCGGCTTCGAAGAGACCTACCTGATCCAGGGCATGACCCCGGTGCCGGAAATGAGCGCGCTCTTCCCAATCGTCGGTCTGCTCGTCGCAGTCGGCTCGACCCGGGTGCTCCGCCGCCGCCAGATGGCGAAGGCTTCGGTCTAAGACTGCTGCAGTTTCCTTTCGGTTTATCTCAAATTGTTTGGCGGAGGCGACAGGGTGACCTGTCGCCTCCGTTCTTTTGTACGTCGGGATTGCGGCTTTTAGCCAGCTGTTGAGCGGCGGAGCTGACGCGCGACCGGTCGCAGCGGCGGAATCAGCCATTGCCAATCGCGCATTGGCACGCCTAACTTAGCCGCCTCGTTGCCCTATGTTCGCGCTTCAACCAGAGATGAAAATCTTCAGCGGTTCCGCGAACCGGGAACTCGCGCAGCGAATCTGCGATTCGATCGGTGCTCCGCTCGGCCAGGCGACAATCAGCTCGTTCCCGGATGGCGAGACCTATGTGCGGATCGAGGAGAACATCCGTGGCCGCGACGTTTTCATCATTCAGCCGACTTCGCCGCCAACTAATCAGCACCTGATGGAGCTGCTGATCATGGTCGATGCGGCCCGTCGCGCTAGCGCAGACCGCATCACTGCGGTAATTCCGTTTTTTGGCTACGCACGACAGGATCGTAAGGATCAGCCGCGGGTGCCGATCACCGCGAAGCTCGTCGCGAATCTACTGCATGCAGCGGGCGTGAGTCGGGTGCTGACGATGGATCTGCATGCGCAGCAGGTGCAGGGATTTTTCGACATACCGGTCGACCACCTTTATTCGATGCCGGTGCTCATTAAGTACATGCGCACGCGTTTGACGAACAAAACGGTAGTCGTCTCCCCCGATCTTGGCGGCTTGAAGATGGCGTCCGCGTATTCGCAGGCGCTGGATGCGAATCTCGCGATCGTCGCGAAACAACGGAAGACGCCGACTGAGACCGAGGCTCTTTACGTGATCGGCGAAGTCGAAGGCTGTGATGTCTTGCTGGTCGACGATCTCACTGAAACGGCTGGGACCTTGACGTCCGCGGCGCGCATGCTGAAAGAGCGTGGCGCCTTGAAGATCTACGCGGCCGTGGCGCACGCTGTCCTCGTCGATCTCGCCATTCCGCGGTTGCAAAACTCCGAGATCGAGGAATTAATAACGACTAACAGCACGCCGGTTCGCACGGTGGAAGGGTTTAAAACCACTGTGCTTTGCGTCTCCGAGCTTCTCGGCGAAGGCATCAAACGGATCCACAATGATGAGTCCGTCTCGTCGCTGTTCAAGATCGACAGCAACACTAGCAAGTAGCATTTACCATGGCCAAACAAGTCAAACTCGCAGTTGAACCTCGCACGGCCGTCGGGCGCTCCGCGGTTCGCAAACTTAAAGCGACCGGCGCTGTGCCGGCGGTAATCTACGGTGCCAAGGATAAGCCGGAGCCACTTCAGGTGAAACGTCGCGACATCAACGCCATCCTGAGTCACGCGTCGGGTGAAAATATTCTGGTGGAGTTGGAGTTTGCAGGCGCTGCCAGTCGTCTCGCGCTGATGCAGGAAGTGCAGCACGCGCCACTCAGTGGCGACATTCTTCACGTCGACTTCCACTCCGTATCCATGGACGAGGTTATCGAAGCCGATGTGCCGCTCGAACCAACCGGCACGCCGAACGGCGTGAAGAACTTCGGCGGCTTGCTCGAGCAAAATCTGCGCACGCTTTCGATTGAATGTCTGCCGCGCGACTTGCCTGATACCATCAGCGTGGACGTCTCTGCGTTGAACATCGGTGATTCGATTCACGTCCGCGATCTCCCGCTTCCGACAGGTGTGACGACGCGAATTTCCCCGGAACTCACCGCCTTCGCGGTTATGGCGCCGACGGTGGCCGAAGAGCCAGCTGCAGGCGCCGAGCCCGCGGCAGCACCCGAGGTCATCAAGGAGAAGAAGGAAGATCCTGCCGCGGCGGCAGCTCCGGCGGGCAAGGACAAGAAGTAGGGCAGGGTTCGCCCGCGCGGGCTTGATTAGCTTTGCAAGGCGATACGGCTGGCATTCGCCTCGTCGTCGGGCTCGGGAATCCCGGGCCCGAGTATGAGCGCACGCGTCACAA
>JALYXP010000321.1 GCA_030947045.1 Verrucomicrobiota bacterium
AGATCCTCGCGATGGCGAATCGCCCGAACTTCGACATCAATCAGCGCGCCGAGGCGAAACCCGAGGAGATGAAGAACCGCGCGATCATCGACATGATGGAGCCGGGCTCGACCTTCAAAATCGTCACCGCAGCGTCGGCGCTGAACGAGAAGAAGGTGAAGCCTGATTCGATGATTTTTTGCGAAAACGGCCTCTGGAATTACGGCGGCCGCCCGCTCCACGATCACAAGCCGTACGGCGAGCTCAGCGTGCAGGACATCCTCATCAAATCGAGCAACGTCGGCGCCGCAAAACTCGCGCTCTCGGTGGGCGAAGAGAAGTTCTACGAATACATCCGCCGCTTCGGTTTCGGCGAACGCACCGGCATCGAATTGCCCGGAGAAATTCCGGGCGTCATCCGGCCGCCGCAATCGTGGAGCAAAATCTCCATCACGCGCATTCCGATGGGTCACGAAGTCGGCGTCACGCCGTTGCAAATGACAATGGCGATGGCCGCGATCGCGAATGGCGGAAAGCTAGTGACCCCGCGCATCGTGAAGTCCGTCACGACGGGCGACGGCCAGACGGTCAGCAAATTTACGCCGACAGTTTTGCGACAGGTAATCTCGCCCGAAACGGCGTCGCAGATCGCGCTCGCGCTGCGGGGCGTGGTGAGCGATCGCGGCACCGCTGCCGGCGCGGCGGTTCCGGGATTCACCATCTCCGGAAAGACCGGCACCGCGCAAAAAGTCAGTCCGCACGGCGGCTACGAACACGGCAAGTATGTCGTCTCGTTCTCCGGGTTCATGCCCGCTGAGCACCCCGAGTTCGTTGGCCTTGTTGTCCTCGACGACGCCAAGACGAAGGCAGAGCTAAACTATGGCGGCACCGTCGCCGCACCCATCTTTGCGCACATCGCCGAAAAGGCTGCGCGTTATCTTGATCTTGAGCCGCATGAGGAACTCAGCAAACCGCTCCGGGCGAGTCAGGTCGCCTTAACCGAGCCGGCCCGCCGTCGTTGAGTCTTAGCCTCCGTTTGCCTACACCTCATGCTGCTTAAGACCCTGCTCAACTCGATCCCGGCGCGCGCGGTTATCGGCTCCGTTGATCGCAACGTGGAGGGCATCGCGTTTGATTCGCGGCGTGTGCAAAAGAACGGCCTGTTCGTCGCGTTACGCGGTGAGAAAAGCGACGGCACGGCGTTCGTCGATCAGGCGGTGGAAAAGGGCGCGACGGTAGTCGTCTCCGAGAGTGTCATCCGCAATCCACACGCTACGACCGTGCATGTGGAGAACGCGCGCCATGCACTCGCCGACCTGGCGTCCGCCTTTTACGCGCACCCGATGCGACGCCTGAAAATGGCGGCCGTAACCGGCACGAATGGTAAAACAACGACCACGTTTCTCATCAAACACATCTGCGAAAATGCCGGTCTGCGCTGCGGCCTTATCGGCACGGTGCGCTACGAAATCGGCGAGCGGGTTTTGCCCGCTACTCGCACAACGCCTGAGTCACTCGAGCTGCAGGAATTGCTCGCGCAGATCGTAAACGCCGGCTGCAAAGCGGCCGCGATGGAAGTCTCCTCGCACGCTCTCGCGCAGGAGCGAACGCGTGGACTGGAATGGGACGCCGCGGTGTTCACCAACCTCACGCAGGACCATCTCGATTTTCACGGCTCGATGGATCGTTACTTCGACGAGAAGACGAAGCTCTTCACGGGCTTGGCCGCGCAGCAGACGAAGAAGAAGACGGTCGCGATCGTGAACATCGATGATCGTTACGGCGAAAAGCTGCTCGATCGCATCGGCAAAGATGTGCCGGTCGTCACGTATGGAATGGGCACGCGCGCGGACTATCGCGCGTCGAATTATCGGCCCGAATTTTCCGGCACTTCCTACCAGCTCGAAGCCCGCGGCAAGATCTACCTGGTGCGCGTGCCATTGATTGGGCGCTTCAATGTCGCGAACTCGTTAGCCGCTCTTGCGGCCGCGAATGCCCTTGGCGTTTCCCTGCGCGATGCGGTTCTAAGTCTCGGCAAATCGCCGCAGGTCCCCGGCCGTCTCGAAGCCGTGCAGGCGAAGCGACAGTTTCAGGTCTTTGTCGATTACGCGCACACGCCGGATGCGTTGCTCAATGTGCTGAAGACCTTGCGCGAACTCTCGCCGCGGAAGCTCATTTTGGTCTTCGGTTGCGGCGGCGATCGCGATCGGCAAAAGCGCCCACTCATGGCGCACGCGGCGGATCAAAACGCCGACTTCAGCATTATCACTTCGGATAATCCACGGAAAGAAGACCCGGACGCGATCATCGCCGAAGTCGAGAAAGGATTTCGCTCCGATCGCTACGAAAAAATAACCGACCGCACCCAGGCGATCGCGCGTGCCATTTCGCTCGCGCAGCCGCGCGACATCGTGCTGATCGCTGGCAAAGGCCACGAAAATTACCAAGAGTTTGCCGACAGTACGATCCCGTTCGATGACATTCAGGTCGCACGCCGCGCGCTCGACAGTCAGCCGCTAGAGTTCGAATGATCACGCGCGCAAAATTCCGGGGAGCGCACGCTTGTAGCGTGCTGGTTTCGGCATTCTGCCGAAACGAACTTTCGTCCGTATCGCGCGCACAGATGATTTCCGACGCCGTGAAAAGTTCGTCGTCGCAGAATGCGACGACCAGCACGCTACAAGCGTGCGCTCCCCGGAACTTGGACGCCAAGCGTTAACGAAAAATGGATCCGCTTTCTCTTTCTACGCTCGCCGAATATGCGAATGGCTCGATCACATCGGGGGATCCGACTACCGTTATCACGCGGATCAGTACCGACTCGCGTACGCTTCAGCCGGGCGATCTGTTCGTCCCGATCCGAGGCGATAATTTCGATGGCCACCGCTTCGTCGAACAGGCCGCGCAACGTGGTGCAGCAGGCGCGTTGGTTGAGCAAAGCTGGACTGGGAATGTGCCGCCAACCTTTGCGATCATTCGCGTTGCCGACACATTGATTGCCTACCAACAGATCGCCGCCGGTTACCGCCGGGCGTTGCCGCTGCAGGTCATCGCGATCACCGGCAGCAACGGTAAAACAAGCACCAAGGACTTCGTGGCCGCCGCGCTCGGGCGTCGGTTCCGCGTCACCAAAACTGAGGGCAATTTCAACAATCACGTCGGCCTTCCGCGAACGATTTTAGAGGCAAATTCGCAGCACCAGATCGCGGTGTGGGAGCTGGGCATGAACCACCCGGGCGAGATCGCTCCGCTCGCGGCGATCGCGCAGCCTGACGCAGCCGTCATCACTAACATCGGCATCGCGCACATCGAATTCATGGGCTCGCAGGAAGCGATCGCGCAGGAGAAGGGCGAACTCGCCGTGGCAGTGGGAGCTAACGGCACCGTCGTTTTAAACGCCGACGATCGTTTCAGCGAGAGCATGGCGCGCCGCACGAAGGCGAAGATCGTGCTCGCCGGAACGAACAACGGAACGCTCCGCGCGACGGAGATTAGCCAGACTGTGAGCGGCTCCGAGTTCACCATCCTCGAAGGCGCGCACCGCTGCCGCGCGCAGTTGCCGGTCGCGGGTTTGCACATGGTGCAGAACGCGATGCTGGCCGTAGCGGCTGGCCGTGCGTTCGGGTTGTCGCTCGAAGATTGCGCCGCGGGGCTTGCGTCCGCGCCGCTGACAAAAGCACGTCTGCAATTGCGCGACATCAACGGCGTGCAGGTGCTCGACGACAGCTACAACGCCAATCCAGATTCAATGAAAGCGGCGCTTCGCACGCTGGTGGAACTCGAGACCGAAGGCCGTCGCGTGGCAGTGCTCGGCGCGATGGGGGAACTGGGGAGCGAATCGGCACGTGGCCACCGCGAAGTTGGCGAAGCCGCGGCTGCTTTCCGCATCGATCAACTGGTCACGGTCGGCGAACTCGGGGACGAGATTGCCGCCGCCGCGCGCGCCGCCGGATTGGAGAACGTCGTGAATGTGACGACGACGACAGAAGCGGCGGAATTTCTCGCGTCGACCATTCGCGCCGGCGACCTGGTGCTCGTCAAAGGCAGTCGCTCCGCGCGGATGGAACGCGTCCTCGACGAGTGGAGCAATCAGCAACCGGCAATCGCTCGTTAGCCATGTTGTATTACCTCCATCTCTTCAGCGAACAAGTCGGTGGACTGAACGTCTTCAGTTACGTCACTTTTCGCGCTGTCGCCGCTGCTATCACCGCGTTCACGATCTCGCTTCTCTGCGGCAATTTCGTCATCCGAAAGCTAATCTCGCTCAAGATAGGACAGCCGATTCGCACCGCTGCGGAAGTGCATCGCCTCGCAGAATTGCACGGCGCGAAAAAGGGCGTTCCGACAATGGGAGGCGTTCTCATCATCGGCGCCGTTTTCATCTCGAGCGCGCTTTGGGCGCGGTCGGATAACCGCTTCGTCTGGCTCACCCTTTTGTCGATGACAGTCCTCGGCGGTCTCGGATTTGCCGATGATTATCTGAAGGTCACCAAGAAAAAATCCGATGGCATCAGCGGTCGTATCAAGCTGCTCGTGCAGTTGATCGTCGCCGGCGGAATCTGCGTCGTTTTCCTCACCAATCCGGCTTTGCAGGTGCAGGCTCGCTCGCTCTACCTGCCCTTCTTCAAATCACCCGTGATCACGAACATGGGCCTCTTCACGATCGTCTTTTTTATCATCGTCATCGCCGGCGCGTCGAATGCCGTCAATCTCACTGATGGCCTCGATGGGTTGGCGATCGGTTGCACCATCACAGTCGCTTTTTCGTACGCCTTGCTCACGTATGCCGGCGGCAACTTCCGCATCGCTGAGTATCTCCAGGTGCCGTTTTATTCACTTACCGGCGAGCTGACCGTAGTCTGCTCCGCGCTGGTTGGGGCAGGCCTCGGTTTCCTTTGGTTCAATTGTCACCCGGCGAAAGTCATCATGGGTGACACCGGTTCACTGGCCATCGGCGGGCTCATCGGCGCGGTCGCGATCTGCTGCAAGCAGGAGCTTCTTCTGACGGTCGTTGGCGGCATGTTCGTGATCGAAGCGGCGTCCGTCATTCTGCAGGTCTTGAGCTTCAAACTGACTGGCAAACGCATCTTTTTGATGTCGCCGATCCACCATCACTTTGAGCTAAGCGGATGGAAGGAAAACACCGTCATCGTGCGGTTCTGGATTTTGTCTGGTGTCTTCGCCCTGCTGGGATTGGCGACGCTGAAGTTGAGGTAACACCGTGCGTTACACCGATCGAAAAGTCGCAGTTCTCGGAGCCGGCCTCAGTGGCACGGCTGCAGCGCATCTGCTGAAAGACGAAGGCGCGGCGGTGACGGTGCTCGATACCGCCGAGGAAAAAACCATCCTTAAAACGACAATCGAAGGATTGCGCGCGCGCCGCATCGAAGTGGTTTGCGGATCCGAAGCCGAGCGTGATTCGTCGCATTACGAAATGGTCGTGCTGAGTCCCGGAATTGATCCGGCTTCGCCGCTCGCGCAGAACTTTTCGAGCCGCAAGATCGAGATGCTCGGCGAGCTCGAGCTTGGCTGGCGCTCCTGCGGATTACCGGTTGTCGCAATCACCGGCACCAACGGCAAGACGACCACGACGGAGTTGCTCGCGCAGATGTTGAACGCCTGCGGCCAACGCACCGTCGCATGCGGCAACATCGGCAAGCCGCTCTCGGAAGTAGCGCGCGAAGGTCGTGATCTCGAAGTGCTCACGGTCGAGGTGAGTTCGTTTCAGCTCGAGACGATCTCGACTTTCCGTCCTTCCGTCGGCGTCTGGTTGAACTTCGCGCCTGATCATCTGGATCGTTATCGCTCGTTAGGGGAATATCGCGCCGCGAAGCTTCACATTTTTGATTATCAAACCGCCGATGATGTAGCGGTCGTAAACGCGGCCGAGAGTCTGCCGCCGTTAAAAGCGCGTCGCATTACCTTCAGTGCCTACGCAGACCACGCGGACTTCCGCCTCGCGCAAGGCTCGATCGTTTATCAGAACACGCCGGTTCTTCGGCTTTCTGAAACGCGGCTGCGTGGGTCGCATAACATAGAAAATCTAATGGCGACGCTTGCGGTCGGCATGGCGCGCGGCCTTTCGTTCGAGCAGATGGTCCCGCCGCTTTGCAAATACGAGCCGCGGCCTCACCGGATGGAGTTCGTGAGGGAACTCGCAGGCGTTTCATTCATCAATGACTCGAAGGCGACAAACCTCGACGCTGTGGAAAAGGCGCTGCTCGCCCAGACCAAGCCGGTGGTGC
>JALYXP010000279.1 GCA_030947045.1 Verrucomicrobiota bacterium
TGCGCACCGCACGCGTGCCGGTTGCTGTCTGCGGCGGTAACACAAAAGCCGTTTCCGATAGGTTCATCTCGCGCGCGATCTTCTGCATCGTCGCCGCGTCGAGGCCGCGTGCATCGGTGAACACGGCTAGCTGATTTCCGCCGAAGATCCGATCCGTGAAGACGTCCGTCGTATAGAAGCGATACTCGTTAGGCATAAGGGTGAATCAAGATCCGCGAGCCTTCCGCAGCCCCGCGACCCAACGAAGCAGCTCCGGCAGCGGAAGGAAATTAATGATGTTCTCCGGCCTGATCTTCGTCCGCGTCGCAGCAGCGAGACCGAGCTCAATGAAGTGAAGCTGCGAAGCATGGTGCACTTCCGTTCCTAATGCGATGCGCGCGCCTGCTTCGCGAACCAGATTGGGCAGCGCGACATTTAGGTCCTGCCGGTCGGGGTAACAATCGATCTCGACTGCCTTGCCAAGCTTTGCCGCTTCCGCGAAGACGCGCGACCAATCCGCCAAGAGACCGATGCGATAGTTTTACACGCGGCCACGCGGATGGCCGAGTATGTGCAAATCCGGATTCCGCAGCGCCGCGATGTAACGCGCTGTTTGGTCATCCTTTAGCCGCAGGGCCGGGTGAAAGGAGCCCAACACCAGATCAAGGCGCGACAATGCCTCGGGGTCCATGTCCCCTTCCCCGCGCGGGTTCAAATTCATCCCGGTCGACCGCAGCACCGTCAATTTCAAGTTTGCGGCGCGGCTCCCTCCGTTCACCGCTTCGATTTCCGCCTCTTGTGCGAGAAGCTCAGCTTCATCGATACCGCCCGCGATCTTTAGTCCCTTCGTGTGATCTCGCGCGCCGATATTGATTTGCTCGGCGACAAACGGACCGACGCCGTACAGTTGCGTCAGGCTGCGTCCAGTCGCGAGTAGTTCACTCGCCTCTTCCGTCCAGAGGAAAGCTTTTCGTGCGGCGCGCTTCAGCGCCTGCTGTCGCACACCCTCAGCAGCCTCCGCTTTCTCGGCGAGGGATTCCGCGAGTCGCGCGTTGGAAACGGGCACCCGTAAGCGGTGTCACATCCTCGCAGGCGCTTCAATCATGAAGAAAATCCGCCCCCGACAAGGGCGCGAGCCCGTCATGGCACGGCCACTGCTTAAGAAGATGATGCGAGCTAGGAAGTCACTCCTTAAAATCTAAAAGTTGCGTTACGTTCCTTTAGCTTTCGCAGCGCGGTCAGAAATGACCGCGCTTTTTTTTTGTCCGCGTTAGAACGGCTTCAACTCAGCCTTTGTCGGCTCGACGAACTCCGCGGACGCGACGGTCAACGACTGCCCGATGTGCTTCGAAAGTTCCACTGCCAGGACGGACGCGATCTCTTTCGGGTCGCGGGTATAAGAAGGGATCGGGAAGCCACCGCTATTCCGGTCGTAGCCATAGACAGTGCCGTTGGTTTCCCAAACGCAATACGCGTGACCCGCGGAATTGTTCGAATAACGAACGAGCAAAACTTTCGTCCAAAAATCGCGCTCGAGCTTGTGCTCCGCCTGGACGACGGCAGTGTAATTACAGGCGGAGACAACGCAGCCGTTAATCATCGCGAGGTCCTGCTCCGGAGTAGCCGTGCCGGTAGCGGGCGAATGATGTGTCCCCAGGACAAAACAAGCAATCCCGGCCACGACGGGCGAGATGATCTGAGGGACGCAGAGGAAGTTAAGAAAGTTCATGGATGGTTTTCTAATAGAAGCTGCTGAATATGGTTTTTATAACACCAGCATTGGGGATTTGGGAAGAGATATCTTAGGGAAACACGCAGAAATATTTGTGACATCTACGTATAACCTCAGCGGAGGCGAGTGGCGTCGAACCCGCTCGCGAACGCACAAATCTCGCTGCCCGCTGCAGCTTACAAGGGGAAAATAGTTTTGGTCGTCATCCCGACCTCACTTTGTTCACAGATTGTCACACTTCGGCGCGGCCAGAGAGATCGTCTCAGTAAAGGACGAGATCCGCGCTGAGAGTCGCGGCCGCAGAAATGCCTCACGCTCGAGCCTGTCCTACGGCATTTTCGAGGGCTGCTTCGCGCTGAGATTTCTAGTGTTGTCGGACGGTGATCGGTGGATCGTAGGCGGATGGGGATCAGGGTGCCGCGCTTGGCCAAATCGATCGGGA
>JALYXP010000288.1 GCA_030947045.1 Verrucomicrobiota bacterium
TGGGTGCAGTTCAACCGGGCAATGATCAACGCGCGCGATGAGCCACTAGCGGATTATCGCAAATACAGGCGGCTCCATTTGCTGATCGGCGACTCGAACATGAGCCCCTTTGCGACCGCGCTGAAAATCGGAACGACTGCGTTCGTGCTTTCGTTGCTGGAGAATGGCGGACTGCCGCAGGGTCTTAGCTTACTCGATGCAGTGCAAAGCACGCGTGACGTGTCGCGAGATCAAACGCAAGCCTGGCTGGTGCTGCTCGAAAACGGTAACACGATCGGCAGTGTCGACGTGCAATGGCTTTTCTATGAAGCCGCACGCAAGAATTTTGCCGGAATGAATGACGAAGCCGATTGGCTGCTCGACAGCTGGAGTTTCACTTTGGAAGCGCTCGCGAGTAAGCCGGAAACGCTGATCGGCGGCGTTGATTGGATTACGAAAAAGTGGCTGCTCGAGACGTTTATGAGCGCAGAAGGCGTCGGGTGGGATGATCCCTGGCTGCAGAGCTTGGATCTGGAGTATCACAACATTGATCCGGCCAAAGGGCTGTTTTTCAGCGTCGAGGTGGCGAAACGGATTGGTGAGTGGAATAACAGTGTCCGTCAGCCTGATGCGACCCGGAAACCGCCGGCGAATACGCGAGCTGCGGGAAGGGCGCGTGCTGTTGAACGGCTGCACAACAGCCGCCATAAATACGTGATCAACTGGGATTCGATCGCGACCGAGAGCGGTGCTTTCACCGTGATGGGCGATCCATTCGAGACCTACGAAAAGGAAGTCGACGAATTCCTAAACACGCTGTAGCCGCGTCACGCAGCGTCGAGTGTCATCCCGAGCGAAGTCGAGGGATCTCGCAGTTGGTCCTCAATTACGCGATCAGCCGGAAACATGACACGCAGTCAACGCGCGATTCCGTACGAGGAAACGCGGATTGCATCGGAGAGATCCTTCGACCGTCTGCGCGGCTCAGGATGACGACGAGGCCCGGCATCAGTTTCACCAGCGCGCGTATTCAGCACCCGCGCGACAGCAACCCGCGAAGTTCTGCTCTACTGCAGCCGCTCGAGCGCAGGAAGGCCGTAGTTTTGCTGCACCGCCGGTGCTTCCTGCGTCACTTCGTTTGCGTCGAGCTCGAGCTGTTTTGGATCTTCTTCGGTCTCGATTTTTATGAAACCGCCCTCGAGCGGGTGCTTCACGGCATCGGCTAACTCGCGCAACGACTTCACCTCTCTGCCGTTTACTTTTTGCACCGTCAGAAACCCAAAATCGTCATAGCCGATCGTGCTGTTCGCCGGGAGCACCTGCGTCAGCACGACGACGCGGCGGTTGCCCTCGGGGAAGAGTTCCGACTGGAACCGGTCGAGATAAACGAAACGCTGCGGCGCTTCCTTCTGCCAGTTCGCGCCCCACTCCCGCAAATAAGCGCGCGACAGCTCCTGGAAAACGAGGCCACCAAGCACGTAATACGGTGGCGGTTGATCGCCATTAAAAGGCGGGATGACGTAATCTTTCGCAGTGCGATGCTCGAGAACGAGCCCAAGCTGCATCGCCTGTCCGTCGCGCTGCAGGTGGATCGGGACGGTGTCGCCGACGAAGGCGCGCGCGCTGATCAGATTGGTGAACTCAATCTTGCCGTAGAGCGGATCGACGTAGTTACCGTTCTGATCGATCTCGTTATTGCCAACCGAGGTGACGATGTCGCCGACCTGCAGGCCAGCTTTCGAGGCCGCGCTATTCGGCTCGATGCTGATCACGTAAACGCCTGCGGGTTTACCCGACTGGCCGGCAAATTTCCGCAACTGCGGATCGCGTGTCGGGAAGAAGCTAAACCCGGCGCTCGGGAAGCCGCGGTAGTTCTCGCCGTCAGCCTCTTTCAGGAAGTGCGCGATGATCGGCGCCGGGATCGCATCGAGCACCTGCGTGCGCGGGTCGTAGCGCAGCAGCAACCCCGCGAGCTTGTTGTTCTTCACGAGCGGGATCGTGTAGCTGTTGTCGCGATACTGCATCGACATGCTGATCCGGTAGGTGAGAAATTGGCCGACTTCCGCCGGATAACGCGTCATCTGCACAGTCGTGACGAGACCTTCGGTCACAACCAATGCGCCGGTCTGTTCGAGCTGCAGCGCCGCGAGGCGATCGCCGACCACTGTATCGAGCGCGAGCTGCAGCGGCGTTAATCCGTCGAGGAACTTCTTATCGGTCGGTTCGACAAGCGCCAGGTTCGCTTCGTAGTCGACCACGGTGACTTCCGCGCCAGACTTCTCGCCTGACTCAGCGCGTTCGAGTTCGACGTAGTTCTGGTTCGCAACCAGGTCCGCCGTAACGAGCACGCGATTCTTCGGCAAGACAGCACCAAGCGCGCGCTTCGAAAACGGCGCCTTCTTCTGCCACGGCCGCGTGTAATCGTATGGCTGGCCGGTCACATTCACGCGCACCAGAGAAACCTCCTTTGGTTTAACCGCCGGCACTGCAGCCGGCAGGACTACGCGCGGTTCGGCGGGCGGGGAAGGTGACGGCGAAGGCTTTTTCTGCGCAGCAGCACCCGCCGCACACAGCGTCGTGATCGCGACAATCCCGGCGATGCGCTGCAGGCGAAAGCACGTCACGGCCGGTCCTCCGTCGTTTGCATTTTTGGCGGCGGCTGTTCATCGAGATTTTGTTCCTTCACGACGTTGTAGCGCTTCTTGATCCGCTCGCGAGCGGCGTCGACTTCTCTCGGATCCAGCACGAGCGGTGCGCCATCGCCGACCATCCTCAAAACGAACCGATCCGCGGGCGCGGCGAACGCTTTCGCCAGGTCGTCGAGTGTGCGCACCTTCTGGTCATTGATCGAATCGACGATGCCGCCGCGGTATGGCGACAGGTAGGTGTTGATCGGATCGGGGAGAATGTTTGTGAGCACGATCACTTCGGGATGTTCGAGATAGATTTGCTCGGTCAGGAAGTAATCGAAGTAATGTCGCAAGCGCAGATCTTGTGGCTGATACGCCTGCATCATGTCGAGTGAGAGCGGTTGGAAGAGAAGGCCGGCGTAGACGACATAGCGCGGCTGGATGTCGTATTGATGACCTTGGAAAAGGTATGGCCAGAGCGGCTGCAGATCGATGTTCACGGTCATCGGCTGATGGTCGCGAATGAGGTCGAGCTTCACCGTGTCGCCTTTGAACTTCCGCTCGACGACTTCCGGCATTTCGACGCGCTCGCCCTCGAGTTCGACGAATGAGTCGCTCGCGATCGGGTGATCATCGATGCTCAGGAGAACGTCGCCTGGCTTGATGGCTTTCGCGGCTGCGCCAGCCGCAATGACACTGCTCACGATCACACCGCGGTCGTCATCCGCGAGGCCGAGGAAACGTCGCTGCGCTGGATTCTGCAGCTTCGCGTAGGTGACGCCGAGATCCACATAGCGGTCGTAGTGACCATCCGACACGTCCTTCAGGAACCGATTGATCACCGGCGTCGGGATCATGTAAGCGACGCCTTGCGCAACGTCGCCGCTGTAGCCTTGAAAGGCTACGCCAACGACTTTGCCGTTCTGCATCACGGGGCCGCCGCTGTTACCCGGATTGATTTGCGCGCTGATCTGGATCGCCAGATGCGAGTCGATCGACGAATGCGTGTAGAGCTGAAAATCAACGCGCGAAACGATGCCGGTGGTGACCGACATGCGTTGTCCGCCAATCGGGTAGCCGTAGGCGGAAACCATTGATTCCAGCTCCGGAATTCCCCCGAAAGTGAGCGGCGCCA
>JALYXP010000298.1 GCA_030947045.1 Verrucomicrobiota bacterium
CGACGAGCTGCCAGATGCACAGTCCGAACGATCGCAACCTTCTCGATTTCATGGACGCGACGGTTGACGCGCAAGGCCGCATGGTTGTGGGTTACCCCGATGGTTGTGTCGGCGCCTGTGTGAATGCCACCGGTGGCGCGCGCCCGAACTCCTACACCGCGCTCGCTTCAGTCGCGCGCCAGTCAGGTGGCCGGCGTTTGTTCGCGGCTTATGATCCGAATCCCGCTGAGCCCACCGTGCCGGCTGCGCCGCGTGTCGACAGCGTGACTAAGGATGCGGCTAACATTGTCCACGTTGCATGGTCCGCTCCGGATAACAGCGGCTCCGCGATTACTGGTTACAACATCTATCGCCGGCCTGATCCCGGCACCTACAGCGCACCGATCGCCACCGTGCCTGGGAACGTCACTACTTACGACGATGCTATCCCTGATCCGAACGCGAGCTACTTCTACAAGGTCACGGCGCTGAACGCGCTTGGTGAAGGCGCCAACTGCAACGAATTCACGATCAGCGCACCGCCGCCAACTAATCGCTGTGTCGTGCCCGGCTACCTCGTGACCATCGATCCGATCGGAGACCAGACGCTCGGGCCTGATAACAACCGCGATCTCGATGTCCAGTCGGTCTCGATCTCTGAGCCAGTCCAGTCGGACAACATCAACCGGCTGATCTTCACCATGCGGGTAACTGACCTCAGCACGATTCAGCCGAACCGGCAGTGGTATATGATCTGGACACCACCGACTCCGCCCGCCACGACTGGGACCGATCGTTACTACGTTGCGATGAAGTCCAACACCGGTGGCGCAGCGGCAGTAACCTATGAGTACGGCGCGCTGACTTCTAATGGCAACGTGCCGGTCAAGCTCGGCGACGCCGATGCAGGGACGTTCACCGCCAACGGCCTGATCGAGATCGCGATCGCGAACAGCAAGGTCGGCGACCCAGCGGCGAACGCGCAGCTGAACGTGATCAGCGGCCGCAATTTCGCAGGTACCGGCGACGGCACGGTGACAAAGTCTTCCGCGATTGATTCAACCGCCGATGGCTCCTACACGCTCGCGGGGAACGCCGCCTGCCGGGTGAACCACGCGCCGATTGCTGCACTCGCCGCGAACGCGACTTCCGGCGTCGCGCCGCTCGTCGTGACATTCGACGCCTCAGGTTCATCCGATCCCGACACCGGCGACTCCATTGCGAGTTACACCTTCGACTTCGGCGATGGTTCTGCGTCGGTCACGCAGGCCAGCCCGACCGCAATGCACACCTACAACACGAACGGCTCGTTTAACGCGACGGTGCGTGTCACCGACAACAACGGCAAGGTGAGCGATAACGTCGCGAGCGCTGTGATCGAAGTGCAGTCGACACTTAGCGGTGCCGTCTCCCGCAAGGCGCACGGCACTGCCGGCACCTTCGACATCAATCTCGCGATCAGCGGCGGGCAGGGAATCGAGTGCCGCACGAACAACGCGAGCGGAAATCACCAGCTCATCTTTAGCTTTGCTCGTCCCGTCACAAACGTGACGAGTGCGACCGTCAGTCGAGGTAACGGTAGCGTGAGCAGCCGCGCCGCCGATCCCAGTGACGCCCGGCAGTATATCGTCAATCTCACTGGTGTGACTGATGCGCAGGTGATCAATGTATCGTTGAACGGCGTGCAAGATGGCACCGGAGCGAACATGAACGTAACTGTGCCAGTAGGATTCCTGGTTGGTGATATCAACGCTGATAACACCGTGAACGCGGCGGACGCTACCATCGCGCGGAATGGCTCTGGTCAGCTGACTAATGCATCCAACTTCCGCACTGACGTGAATGCCGACGGGACTATCAATTCGGCGGATGCGACAATCGTGCGAAATCGCTCAGGCAGCGGCTTCGTCCCCTCACCGTAAAGATTAGTAGTATTAGGGGTTACCTTGCCAGGCGTGCACTTACCTACAGCTTGGGCAGAACGGTCTGCGCGATGCGTTTGCTCCGCTCAAGCTCGTCCGTCCCGCCAGTGCTGACGCGCAAATACATGTTGTCCTTAAGCACGTAGAGCGCGCCGCCGACTGCGTTCGCTAACCAGAACGCTTCGTCGCCTAGGCCTTCAACCTTCAGGGGCGGCCTGCGCTTTTCGCCTTCTTCGCCGGGTTCGTGTTTCTCGCCTTTTTCGCCAAACGTTTGCTCCCAATATTCGCGCGGGTCTTTTGCCGTAGGTCCCTTGCCGCGCTGGGTGACCGTCAGCACGATCGAGTTCACATTGTTGGGTAAGGTGAAATAACACTGCGCAACGGTGTATAGGTCCCCACCAGGAGCGCTCGGGATTGTCTCCTTCAAAGCTTCGCCTTGAAGCGTTTCGATTTCGCCACTCGTCAGCAGAGAACAGGCATCGATTTGACGGACCGGCTTCTTTTCGGCGGACCCTGCAGTTTTCTTCGGTTTAGAGCAGCCCGCGAGGAGCGCGAGACATGATAATGAGAGAAGAAGTCGGTTGCGCATGACCAGCATTGCTGTTGGTCGGGGTGACCAACGCCGAAGGTGGCACTTGTCCTCCTGCGGCGCAATTCAAAGTCGGCTTCGAAACATCATCAGAACAATCCACACAAATCATCTCCCCTCACTGGCATGTTTAACCCTCACATCGCGCTTGCCGGTGTTCTTTGCATGCTCGGCGCCTCGTTGGCTGGCTCAGCTCGCCGCGAACCCGGCCAGCGGCACACTCGCGCTGACCACAGCGACACGTGCCGGTCTGGAACGCGGAACGACCTGGTGGAAGCCGCTACCGCCTGATGGCGAAAGGGCGGGAAAGTCGCGCAACGAGCATCTATATGGTCGCGGCCGACGCAGTATTGAATAGCTCCCGGTTAATGCGATGTCTGGCTCAGACAGCCGCGTGAATCTGGCAACGCGATTCTTAGAAACCTCCTTGTTATGATTATCCCACTCCCCCTCCTCCTTCCCCCAGCGCCCCCTCGTTCGCGGGCGGCTTTTTTAAGCACTGCGCGTTGGGTGCTCTTTTTTTGCGCTGCAGTCTGTCTCTCCTTTGCAACGGCGCACGCGTCTGCGCCAGCTACTGGATCAGTCGATCCGGTCTTGAACTCATCGGTCGCGTTCATTGGGACGGCGCCCGGGACTGGCGCAGGTAATGGCGAGAGCACCTGCGTGGATGGCGCAAATTGCGATGTTTTCACGCTGACGGTGAATGGACAGCCCGCTGATTATGTAAACTCGGTCGTTTCCGTGACGCTTGATTGGACTGTGCCGGCAAACGACTACGATTTAGTTATCCATAAAGGTACGGTGACTGGGCCAATCGTTTCCAGTTCCGGCAGCGGTCCTCCGTCGACGCATGAGGCCGCTGGCATTCGCCCGTCGTCGACCGGCACAGGCGTTTACGTCGTGCACGTGGTTTACTTCGCGACGATCCCAAACGCGGATCAATACAAAGGACTGGCCAAAACGGTCGCGCGTCCGCCAGAGCGGGCGGTGACCTACCGTAAAGGTGGTGGCATTCGGTTCAGCCCGAACTTCACCGTCAAGGCGCCGAATACAGTGCGCGACGGCGAACCGAGCAGCCGCACGGACTTCAAAGGCAACCACTACATCGGCGGCATCCGCGGAGTCCCAGCCGGCGTCGACCTTTGGTATTTCAACCTGAATCCGAGTAGCCCGACGTACGATCCGCTAATGACGAATCCGATCTATCGCGGACAGCCGGATTCCTTCACCGGAAAAGATCCGAACGCCGTCGGTGCGGATGGCGGTGGAGACATCGATCTGGCCGTCGGGTTCGGGATAATGCCTGAGTTCCCGGAGCCGTCGCTAGCGTTCAGCAGTCTGGTCGCAGCAAATATTTCGGTGGGCAATTCCTACGATAAGGGAGCAACTTTCAGCCTCAACCCGGCCGGCAACGGGACCGGAGGGGCGCCGGTAGACGATCGAGAGTGGCAGGAATTCTATGGCGGTAACTTCGTTTACTTGCTTTATCGCACCGTTGACCCGGTGGTCGCGTTCGTGCAGCGCTCGAACGATTCCGGATTTACCTATCGGCCTGCAGTCGTAGTGGGTCCCTCGGCGCAGACCGGCGACATTGATGTCAGCCAGAAGGACGGCACCGTTTACGCGTTCTTCAACGACGGACGCGTCGCGGTCGGAGTTCCGCCGACACTGATCGACGAGCCGACTAGCTACACATTTCATCAGGCCGCGAGTGATCCGTTCGGCGTCAGCCACATTTTTTGCATGGGCAAAGTCGCCGAGGACGGCACACCAAATGGGACGCTCTACGTCGCCTACTCCAACGATCAGGATGTGTTTATGGCCTATTCGAAAGACAAAGGGACGACCTGGAGTTTGCCTGCGCGTGTGAGCGATGTTCCCGGCGGGACCAATGTCTTTCCCTGGATGGAGACCGGCCCGACGCCGGGCTCAGTGGTGATCGCGTGGTACGGTTCGCCAAACCAGCCGTTCAACAACGACGACGCAAACTGGAAGGTATACTTCGCGCAGAGCTTCAACGCGGACACCGCCGTGCCCACTTTCACCCAGGTGGAAGCGAGCGATCATTTCATTCACGGCAGTAACATTTCTGAGGGCGGCCTCACGGGAGCTGCGAACCGGAACCTGATCGACTACTTCCAGATCACGATCGACCCGGCCGGCGCGGCCGTCATCGGCTTCACCGATGATCATAACGACACCGATGGCGCGACCTATGTGACGCGGCAAATCGCCGGTCCGAGCATCAAAGGGGGGAACATCAGTTTGCCGTCGCCGATTCCGGCCCCTGCGCCGCGCGTGGGTGAAGAAGCGCCGCCCGCGCAGCCAGGTCCGAATGGCGAGCAGGTCACCGACTTCGCGCAGGACGCTCGCGACGCCGCGCCCGCACGCGTGGTTGCGAACAGCCCGTCGGATATCCTGTCGATCAAGTACGGGAACATTCAAAATTCCGGCAATCTCTTGCTGACCGCGACGATGAAGGTCTCGAGTCTTCCAGCGATTCCAGCGAATGCCACCTACCGGATGACCTTCACCGCAAACGCGCCCGACACGGTCCTGAGTGCGACCGGAGATTACACCTACGGTTTGTCCGATCGTGGTGATCAGTTCTTCTTCGCGGTCACGACGACGGCGGCGAATACACCCACTTATCGCTACGGCACGGCAGTGCGCGGAAGTAACGGTTCGCTCACCTACACCAATCAAGGGATCGCAGATAGCGGATCGTTCGACACCACGAACGGGACGCTCACGGTCAATGTGGCTCTGGCAAAATTCAATGCGCTCCTCGCCACGGCTGGCCATCCAGTGCTGCAAATCGGCAGCCGCCTGGCCGGATTGCGAGGGACTGCTTCCGCCGGACTGACCGACAGCACGCGCGGCGGCACGTTCTTTACCGTGGGTGGTGCGGATAGCGTCGTCTCGAGGAAAACGCACGGCAGCGCGGGTGACTTCGACATCGATCTGCCGATCACGGGCACACGCGGAATCGAGTGCCGCAACGGTGGCGCGTCCGGGAATTTCACATTGATCTATAGCTTCGCGAATACGGTTACATCCGTCGCGAGCGTGTCAGTCTCTGCTCCGAATGGGTCACCCTCAGCGAGCGGCAGTCCCGGTCCAAATGCCAATCAATATACGGTCAACCTTACGGGCGTAACGAACGCGCAATACGTCACCGTCACATTAAACAACGTGCAAACCTCCGGCGGCATCAGTCTGGCCGCTGTCTCGACGCAGATGGGCGTGCTTAACGGCGATACAAATGGCGATGGAGCGGTGAATTCCGGAGACACGCAGCAAACGCGAGATCGCTCCGGTCAGCTGGTCGACACCACCAACTTCCGTTCAGACGTGAACCTCGATGGCGTCATCAACAGTGCCGACGCAACTGTCGCGCGCAATCGCGCCGGCACTGCTTTGACCAGCCTCCAGCCCGCACCCGGAGGCAGGTCAGCCTCGAGTGGCGACTAGGCTAACGCCATCTCATGGCCCCTGCTCGCAATGACGAGCAGGGGCGGCGTGCGTTGTGTGCGATTCGCGCATCTTAAGGCGGAAAAGGCACGCAAACGCGCGTGAAATTCCGAAGAAGAATTACACTTCACATCGTGCCATCGGGGTCGCCGATTCCCGAAAACACGGGAAAGGGCCATCATGAATTACCCCGCTCGCCGTCGTCTCCTCTCCGGATCGTTGCTCTTCTGCTCCGTCCTCTTATTCGCGATCGCATTTCGCCCCGGGACGCTCAGTGTCTTCGGCCAGCTTAACCTCTACGACGCGCCGCAAGGCCTGCCGGATTTTGACAGCCGCACCGGCTCCGTTGCGCCCAGCGCGGACCAGCTCTCCGCTGTGCAGGCGCTTGGCGCGAAGGCAGAGTGGAACCAATTCGGCACGGTTCATACACTTCTGAAGTATGGCGGTTTTCTCGCCACCGGTTTGCAGGGCGATCCCGTTACAAGGGCGCGCGAGTGGATCCGAGCGAATCGCGGCTTGTTCCGGCTGTCTGACCAAGCGGTCAACGATCTCGAACTGCTGAGTGATGGGACCATGCCGTTCAGCGCCGCGCACGCGGTTCTCTTTCGCCAGCGCTTCGGCGGGCTGCCTTCGACTCAGGATGGTTTGATCAACGTCGCGATTACGAACGGCAACGTTTATCACGTCTGGTCTAGCTCCGCGGGTGATCAGGCTCCTCCCGGACCCGCCACTCTCTCGCCCGTCGACGCGTGGCTTAAAGCGGCGGC
>JALYXP010000303.1 GCA_030947045.1 Verrucomicrobiota bacterium
CACTTAGCCTATTCGCCCGACGGCAAATCATCGGACGCAACGATGTGTAGCGTGAGAAAATAAAAAGCCCCCGCGGCGAACCACGGGGGCTTTCGTTAACTCTGTCGCGTAGCGATTAGTCGCGGTCTAGCTCGTAAACTTCCACGAGCGAGATGCCGGTTGTGTTGTTCGCGCCGCTTAACACCGTCGTATAGAAGCCGGGCTCCAGCCGGATCAGGATGGCGGATTCGTTCGCGTTCTTAGGTGCGACACCGGTCGCGATGATGTCGCTGGCGTTCGCGGCAGTCTGCCAGTTGTCATTTTCGCGGACGAGCGTGTTGCCGTTGAAGAGCTGCAACTTCGGATCGGCTAACGCGGGGCTCACGCCCTGCTCGGCGAGCGTGGGCCCGATCGCCCGGATGATCACGATTTTCGGTCCACCGGTGATGATGAAGCCGCCGATGAGCTGGCCCTGGCCGGTGTTAACGAAGGCGCGCGTCGAGATGTTGGCGAGGTGGTTCGAGGTCGACTGCTGCGGAGCGCGGAAGTTGAAGACCATCGACAACACGACAGCACAGCGGAATTCCATCAGCGGCAGAGCGTAGCAGCCGGCGTGAGCGCGGGAAAGAATTCACGCGTTCGCGCCGATCGGAAAAGTAACGGCGCTGTTACTTCTGTTCCTGCTGCGGACATTACTGGCGCAGCGCGCCGGCATTCGGCTAACGTCCAGGCGATGCTCTCGTTTCGTGTCGCTCTTTTAGGTTTTCTTATTTCCACCCCCGCACTCGCTGATGGGCCGCGATTGTTGAAGCCGGAAGACTCCGCTGCGATCCGCGATATCGATGAGCCGCAGATCTCGCCGGACGGGAACGCGATTGTTTACACCGTCAAAACGACCGATCTCGAGAAAGACAAAAGCGCCACGAATCTGTGGACGGTGCGGTGGGACGGTTCGGAAAACCGCGCGCTAACCTTCGGGAAGGAGAAGCAGACGCACCCGCGCTGGAGTCCTGACGGAAAGTCGATCGCGTTCATCTCCGGACGGACCGACGAGAACGAGAACGATCAGCTCTGGATCATGTCGAGCAGCGGCGGCGAGGCGGAGCGGTTTACTGAATTGAAGGCGAGCGTCGAAGACTTTGCGTGGGCGCCGGATTCGAAGCGAATCGTGCTTGTTGTTCACGATCCCGATCCGCGCGACCCAGCGGCGAAAGAGAAGGAGAAGAAGACAGTTCCGCCGCTCGTGATCGACCGGTTTCAGTTCAAGCAGGACATCGATGGCTATCTGACGGACCGCTATTCGCACCTGCAGTTGCTCGACCTCGCGTCGCGAAAGATTGAGCCGCTCACGTCGGGTAAACACGATGACGTGCTCCCGGCCTGGTCGCCTGACGGCAAAGAAATCGCGTTCGCGAGTAAGCGCGGCGATGACCCCGACCGCACCGAAAACTGGGACGTCTACGTCATCGGGTCGCAGCCGGGCGCGAAGGAACGGCAGCTGACTACGACAGCGGAATCCGATCCCGATCCCAATTGGCAGAGCGCGCCCGCGTGGAGCCCGGACGGAAAATCGATCGCGTACATCCATGGCGGCGACCCGAAGAAGATTTCCTACGCCGTGCACTCGCTCGCGATCATTCCTGCGGCGGGTGGCGAGCCGCGCTACGTCACGCGTGCGCTGGATCGCAACGTCGTGCAGCCATCGTGGAGCGAGGATGGCAAGTCGCTCTTCGGCGTGATCGAGGATGACGGCGCGGAAGTTCTCGCGCGGTTCGGCACAACTGAAAGTGCGCCGACGATTGTCGCGGGCGGACGACGGAAAGTCACCGCTTACAGCGTCGCGAAAGCGAATGGCCGCACGATTGTACGCGCAAGCACGCCCGACCGGCCGTTTGAGATTTTCGCGGTGGAAAATGGACAGCTGCGTTGCTTAACGAATCAGAACGATCCGCTCATGCGAGAGCTCAAGCTTGGGCGCGTCGAAGAGACGAAATTCACGAGTGCGGACGGAACGGAAGTTCACGGATTGCTCATCCATCCGGTCGATGAAAAAGCGGGCGCGAAGAACCCGGCGTTGCTGCGGCCACATGGCGGACCGCAGTCGCAGTACGCGAACGAATTCAATTTCGAAGCGCAGCTCTTCGCCGCCAATGGTTACGCGGTGATCCTGCCGAATCCGCGCGGCTCAACCGGCCGGGGCGAGAAGTTCGCGATGGGCATCTACGCGGCCTGGGGCAGCGTCGATGTGCAGGATGATCTCGCGGCCGTGGACGACGCGGTCGCTCGTGGCATCGCCGATCCAGACCGGCTAGGAGTTGGCGGTTGGAGTTACGGCGGGATGTCGACGAATTACCTGATCGCCTCCACCACGCGTTTCAAGGCTGCGACAAGCGGCGCATCTATCGCGAACGTCCTCGCCGGTTACGGAACCGACCAGTACACGCGCGATTACGAGGCCGAACTCGGCGTGCCGTGGATGAATCCCGACGTTTGGATGCGCATTTCATATCCGTTCCTGCACGCGGACACCATTAAGACGCCGACGCTGTTCCTCTGCGGCGAGAAAGATTTCAACGTGCCGCTGCCTAACACCGAGCAAATGTATCAGGCGCTCCGCAGCCTCGGCGTCCCGACGCAGCTGGTCATTTACCCCGGCCAATTCCACCGCGTGACGAAGCCGAGCTACATCATCGACCGGAACAAGCGCTACCTTGATTGGTACGCAAAGTGGATAACGAAATAACCGCCGCGTCCGATCCAAATGTGCACACGCATCACAATGTTTTGACCGTTGTCGCGTGATTGTGTCATGGTCAGCGGCCCGCGGGATCAATCATGCCAAACTCTGAATATCAAAACGTCTTCTCGCCGAAAGGCGCGATCGATCTTCACGTCGCTCCTGAGACCCGTGCGTCGCTCCGCGCGATGATCGACACCAAGCCGAAACGCCTCGTGGTTGATCTCTCGGAGGTTCCTTACGTCGACAGCTCCGGTCTCGCGGTCCTGATCGGCGCCATGCAAAGCCTGGAGCATAACGGCGGCGTCTTCATGATGGCGGGCGCGCAGGAAGCGGTCCGCACGATTCTGGAGAGCGCGCGGCTCGATCAATATTTCATGCTCTTCCCGACGGTCGAGGCGGCTCTAGCGGCCGCGTAGACTTCCGAGCGGCACATGCCGTCGCAGTCGCGTGGCACAATCGCCGAGCTCCGTTGCTGATCCGCGTTTCGTCGCGCTCGCTCGTCAACCGGGTCTCGATCTGCTCCGCGCGGTCGCGATCCTGCTCGTCCTTTTTTATCACGCCGGGCTGTTCGGGTTCTCGCTTCCCGGCCGTATCCAACGCTTCGGCTGGATCGGCGTCGACCTGTTCTTCGTGCTGAGCGGTTACCTCATTGCCGGGCAACTCCTGAAGTCGCTCGCGGGTGGCGAGCAGCCAAGCGTGCGACGGTTTTTCTGGCGGCGCGCTCTGCGCATTTTGCCAGCCTACCTAGTCGTCGTCGCGATCTACTTCATCCTCCCGGCGCTACGCGAATACCCGACCATCCCGCCGCTCTGGAAGTTTCTGACCTTCACACAAAACCTCGGGCTGCACGGCGGCACCGCGTTCTCGCATGCATGGTCGCTGTGTGTGGAGGCGCAGTTTTATCTGGTGCTACCGTTCGTATTGCTGGCTTTGCGCAAAGTTGGACGTGGCGCGGTTGCGATTGCGTGTGCGGTGATCATCGGCGGGATCGTCTTGCGCGCGACGATCGCATATTCGATCGCAATCGATGGGGCCGTGCCGTTTCGCGGATTTCAGCGGCTGATTTACTACGCCACCTGGACGCGACTTGATCCGCTCACGCTCGGCGTCGCCCTCGCCGCGATCGCGCGGTTTCGTGCCGGCTGGTGGGCGTTGCTGATGCGAAACGCGCCGTGGCTTGGCGTCGTCGGGCTCGGGCTGATCGGCTACGCGCTTTATCTTGGCGAGACCGAGCAGCTCACGATCACGGCAGCGGTGTGGCAGTTCCCCCTGCTCGCCTCCGGCCTAGCAATGTTGCTGCTGTGCGCAGTCTCGCCGCGGCTGCCGTTTTCGCGGGTGGCGATACCTGGCGTGGGGTTTATCGCGAGCATCGCCTACAGCGTTTACCTCAGCCACAAGCTGGTCATTCACGCGCTGAGCGACTGGTGTACAGCGCGCGCAATTTCAACGACATCGCCTCTCGCGATAGGTCTCATGGCCGTCGCAACGGTCACCGCCGGAGTTGCACTTTTCTTCGCGATTGAGCGACCGTTCCTCCAGTATCGGCAACGGTCGGGCACGGTTCCCAATTGACTT
>JALYXP010000311.1 GCA_030947045.1 Verrucomicrobiota bacterium
TGCCATTGCACTTCACTAGCGCCCGAATTCCAAATGCTCGTGCACACGTCGCGCGGCGTGTATCCTATCCGTGATCTATGTCTATGACGGCGATCGTGGATGTGCAGCAACAGCTGGTGATCACCACGGCCGCGGGCTCAATCGGAGACGAAGATCTGCACGACGCGCGTCGTGCTCTGCTGAACGACCCGCTCTTTGATCCATCATTTGACCGCCTGTGGGACTTTAGCGCTGTAACCAACGCGCGAGTGAGTGACCCGGTCATCGCAGAGCTCGTCGCGACGTCACCTTCGCGCCCGCAGGTTTATCGCGCGGTGGTTTGCGTGACGCCCGGCCCAGCGGCAAAGGTGTTACAGCTAGTAGCCGAATCTCGTGCGCTGGACCGACAGATCGCGGTTTTCCCAGATCGCGAGGCGGCGGAGAGGTGGATTCGGACCTCGCGGGCCGCTCCTCCGCTCCTCTAGCGTCGTTGTCTCAACAGAGGAAGGAACGACACGCGGCCGGCAGAGTTACATATTTGCCGCGACGATACCGGTCGGTCCAGCGCGAGTGGCCTGCTGAGCCGTGTCAGCCTTGAACCCTGATAACTGTGTTTCTCCCTGCTCGTCGGCGGTTACAAACCGCAGCTACAGAAGAGGAGAGCGACCGATCGAGCTCAGGATAACCAAGCTTACGCCTGGAAACGCCGGCGGCGCGTGATTTCAACCGCTCCGAGCACCAGCAACAGTGCGACGATCGGGAGCAGCGCGCTCATCTCAGGGACAGCAGGGACTTCGAGGGAGAGCGCCACCGGGATGACATCACCGCTCGCTGCGGCGACGGAGTAATACTTGTAGCTGCCGAAGTTTGGCAGCGGAACAAAAGTATTATCCGTGCTGCTACCATAAGTGCCGCCGAGTTGGAGCCCCAAAGTCCCAGCGACATTCGAACCGAACAAAGTGAAGGACTCACCGGTCTGAACGCTCGTGACAGAGATCATGCCGCTGGTCGCGCCGGCGTTCAGCGGCATCGTGAGATCGAACTGAATGAAGTCGAAGGGATTCGAGCTGCTCGAGCCAGCCTGCAATTCATGGTCAGGAGTGTTTGTAACGCCGAGGCCGATTTCATGCTCGCCGGCATTCTTGAAGAACAACTGCGTCGGCGTTCCCACGCCGTTCGCATTGTCATACCCGGTCGCGGTGATAGTGAGCCCCTTCTGAGTATAAGGAAGTGTGGTGCTGCCCGCGGGTGCGTTCGCCCCGGTCGGATTCAACACGTAGACGATGGTGGCTGAAGCAGAAGCTGCGGCGACCAGGCAACCAGCAAAGGCCGCGGCGATGGCGAATTTCTGAAAAGTGCGAGGGAGAGAGAGTTTCATGATCGTGTAACTAGGGATGAATTCCTGCGTTGTGCGGAGTATGCACGGGAGCCGGGAGGGTGAGTCAACAAAAAATCAGCGTAATTCACACATTTGTTTTTTGCTGGCATCCAAGATCATACGTCCGGTGAAAGTCAGGCGCGCGAAGCAGCGCATCGCTCTCGAAGCCTAACGGAGCCGCGCTGCGTGCTTGGACTTCGTTGCCAACTCGCGCGACGAAGCGGCGCTCGCGCTGTCCGCGCGAAATCGCTCCGTGGATCTCCAACTCATATCCCCCTCAGCAGACGCCGTTGCGCGGGAGCGCATGGACGGTCGCACCGTTCCGCTCAAGAATCCGATCGGGCAGATGAAACGTCTGCCGCTGGACGGTGCGGGCGCAGGAACCGACGCAGCGCGTGATACCGCGGCCGGAAGAGCCATCGTAGGTGAAACGGCTGGAGTAAGTGAAGATACGCGGGCAATCGCGCGAGCGACTCCGGGAGGATCCGCTCCTCACGGATTTGCAGGCACCAATCCACGACGCGATGGAACGCTGCCTTTTCCGAGAACCACAGCTCCCACTGCTGGCGCGCGAGGTTACCCATCGCAGCAGACTTACTCTCCATCTCCTCAAGCAGCCGCGGAATTCGGTCAATCTCCCCTTCCCGCACGCGAATGCTGCAGCCATCCCAGTCCGGCCCGACCGGCGCGACCCAGCCATCTGAAATGATGACAGGCGCGCGACCGACGCGCATCGCTTCCATCAACCGGATAGTCGCCGCTCCCAGGCCGCGCGGACAGAGGACGAACTTGCTGGCCTTTGTGATATCGACAAAGCGGCGAGCGTAATCGCGGAGCTCGTCCGGAGACATACGGCCGTGCAACGCCTGCTGGAACTCGGCGGCGGTATCGCAGAAGTAGCCACGTGGATGAGACAAATGGGCAAGCTGCTGTCGCACCGGGGCGTTTCGCGCGGACCCAATGAAGCTAAAAAGATACGGCAGATCGTCAGCCGGCGGCGCGAAGCTTGTGAACTCATTCTGCATCGGCATCACGTGGAAGCCGCCGCACGTGCGGCGTGATCTTCGCCGCGCCTCGATCGAGGCATAAACGCCGGGGAGAAAGGGAATCGGAAAGGCAGTGGACGAAAAAAGGAAGCACTTCTCGCGGTAGCGCCGTACCAGCGGATGACGCCGCACCGCTTGGAACTGCATGCCTGCGCCCCACAGCTCGGCGAATAGAATCAGGTCTGCCGTGTGAGGATCGGTCGTGAGGGAATGGACGCCAAATATGTCAGCATCGGCGCTGGTTTGTAAGGCGACGAGCGCGGAGACATTCGCCTCGGACCGCTCCGCGTCAGGCGCTGCTGACAGCAGATAGACGCTCGCCATGCCCAGACGATGAGCAGCTCGCACGCCCGCCGCAAACGGATATGCGCCGCCGATTCGTGATCCGCGACGCTAAAACTGCCTATCCCCAGTGCTGCTCGGACGTGGAATACGGAAGATGACTAACAAGAAATACTTCTTGAATTCACCTGCTGTTTTTCGCTTTCCTGCCCCAACCCCCATGCACAAACCAACCTACCTCCTCGGCAGTATCCTACCCGTAGCCTGTGCGCTCGCATCGGGTGCGCTGCTCATGCTCGCACCGTCCGCAGCTGCGCAACAAGTAGCTGCCTCCCCTATACCAGCCGGTCCAACGCAGCCGCGGATGGATTCAAACGGCAATGCCCTGCCTGTGGAAAACGAGGCAACCACGGACCGCGTCTTCGTCACCGGATCCGCTATTCCCACCGCGGCAGAGGTAGGGCCAAACCCTGTCGTCAACGTCACGCGCGACCTGATCAACAAATCGGGCGAACGAAATACAGAGGAATTGTTACGGAACCTGCCGATCGCGAATGCAAACGGCGTCCCTGTTTCCAACAACGAGAATGGCTCAAATACCGCGGTTGGCGCGGCCACGATCGCGCTACGCGGCTTTGATGCGCGCGCTACGTTGATCCTGCTCGATGGCCGCCGGGTGGCGCCTTACCCCACCAGTAATGCGGGCATTGTGTTTGTCGATATTAACTCTATCCCGCAGGCCGCGATCTCGAGCATTGAGATCCTGAAGGACGGAGCCTCTACGACCTACGGCGCCGATGCGGTGGCCGGCGTGGTGAACATCAAACGCCACCATGAATATCGCGGCGCGGAGGCGACGGTCGAATACGGGAACACGACCGACAAAGACTCGGGCGAGTTCGCTGCATCGCTCCTC
>JALYXP010000313.1 GCA_030947045.1 Verrucomicrobiota bacterium
GCTTATCGAAGATCAAATTGATCTTCGAATAATGGCGTCCGTGTTCCCCCTGGTCATTCAAACCCCAGTTGTAGTCGAGGTAGGAAATGTCGAATTTCTGCCCGCCAGCCACCAACTCTTTCGCGGAAGCAGGGCCATATTTCTCAAACACGTTTGGCACCGCGAGCGACTTCTCGAAGTCTGCCTTAAACCATTTGAAGATGCTGGAGACCTCCGCCTTTTTTTCCTGCGGCATGAACTTGTTAAGGTCCTCGCGCCCGAGCCACGCTTTATAAGCCGCATCATCCTGCTCGTCGAACGACTCCGCTTTGTAGGCGGAGCGCTGCAGTGGTGGGCAACTCCGCGCCGCGCAGACCAGGACGCTATGAGCGCGATACTTCAGCATCGGCCGGAGCGTGCCGTTCTCGATGTCGTTCAGCGCTACCGTCGCGCCACCGACCATCCACTGCTTCGTCTCGAAAGGCTTGTCCGTTTCATGAATGCTCTCGACCGGATAGGCGGTCAGAATCGTCCGCATCGTCATCGCGTTGTAGCCGTTCACGAGCGACGCCGCCTTTTCGTTGCCCTCAGCGCCTTTGTCGGTTTTCGCTCCGAATTGCTTGATGTAGCCATCAAGCGCATCCATGTCGCTCTTGTCGTTTTTCCAGGCGGTGTAATTCACCAGGCCTTTGTCATCGACGTACTTCTTGAGCAGGCGATCCAAGGCGCCGTGATCGATGCCGGACGGACACTTCACCTCCACATCCTTTGGCTTTCCCTTGTCGTCGCCTTGCGCCTTACACGCCGCAGGTAGGAAGGCAAACGCCGCGAGGACGGTAACTACTAAGCTGATGTTGGTTTTCATTTTTGTCTCGTTTCTGCCATGCATACGCATTTAACGGCGTCACCAGCCGCTCCGATGATCACACAGTCGTTTTGACGGTGGCGTATGCGTCGGACGTGGAACGGTTGATCGATTGCTCGCGACGCTGAATAACCGTCTCCGCGAATCGCTCCATCTCTTCCAGCTGCGGGCTGCATTGCAGGAGCAACAAATCAACGCCTGCGTCTGCAAATTCGGCGACGCGCTCTTGTACCTGCTCCGGCGTTCCGACTAAACCAGACGCGAGCCCGCGGTTCGTAACGGAGTAATCTTCGAGCGAGACCTTGCGGTCTAGGTTAGTGCCGGCGAGCCATTGCTGGTAATTGTCGTAGCCGGCAGCGGATTGCTTCACGTCGATAATCCGCTCGAGCTCGCGCTTCGCTTCGCGCGCGGTGTCGCGCACGATCGAGAACGCCGCGACGCCGAACTGCATCCGTGGCAGACCTTTCCGTTCCCGAAGTTCTGACATGTCGGCGATCTTCTCGCGGATGCGCGCCGGCGGATCGCCGTGCATCACGTAGGCGTCGCACCGTTCGGAGATGAGCTCTTTAGCAGCGGGCGATTCGCCGCCGGCGTAGACAATCGGCCGCGGTTTTGTGATCGGCTTCGGCTGCATGACGGAGTCGTCGATCTGGTAATACTTACCTGAGAAGGAAAAGTGATCCTGATTCCAGATGCCGTCGACGACCTGTAGCCACTCGGCAGTGCGGGCGTAACGGTCGTCGTGCGTGTCGAAGTGAAGGCCGTTTTTTTTTGCTTCATCCGCCCACCAGGAGGAGACGACGTTTAACGATAGACGCCCCGGACCGGCGATACCGTCGATGTTTGCTGCCTGCTTTGCGAGCAGCGCTGGATTATGAAACGTCGGCCGCACCGCGACCATCAGCTCCAACCGTTTCGTCACGGCGGCGAGCGCGGCAGCGGTCGACCATGCGTCAAGCGTCGGAGCGCCCGCGCCTTTGATGTCGTTCAGGCTCAGCTCGGCGATGAGCGTGAGATCAAATCCGATCTCTTCGCTGCGCTGCGCCAGCCGCCGCGAGTAGTCCCAGCTCGCCTCCATTTTTTCGTCGTCCACATTCCGCAGCCAGCCGCCGAAGACTGGCAGCCAATATCCGTATCGCATTAAGCGCCTCTTTCTTGTTCAAGGTAATCCACCAGTCGCGCATGCGGATCGAATCCAAGGATTCGCGGTGCATCCGCGACGAAATTTGAGAGTGCATTGATATCGTAAAACAGGAGCCGGCCGTCGCGCTCGTCGATGATGTATTCCACTCCGCCGACATCGATTTTGGCAGCCGCCACGATCTGTTCGACCTTGCTGACTACCTCTGCTGGCGGTTCGAATGGCTCGATTTTCAATCCCACCTTCGGCCCATCGGCGAGGCATATCGCCCCTTCCGAACTGGCGGCTTCAATCTGGCAAATTTCCGCCGGGCAAAGGTTAAAGTTCTCGCCTGTCGTGTAGACCTTCATCGCGTAGAGGAACTTCCCGCCGAGCGTCTCCACGCGGTGGATGTGGCCGCCGCGCGCCGGGATGAATTCCTGCACGAGCGCGGTGCGATCGATGTCGAGATCGATCAAATCGCCTGCGAGCGCTTGCTCGAGTTCCGCCGCTGAATTCAACCGCACGATGCCCGCGCCACGGCCGCCGATGTTCGGTTTTACGATCAACGGAAAGCCCACCGCTGCTGCCGCCGCACGGACTTCTCCGACGTGATTGACCACGCGCGAATGTGGGAACGAAATGCCGAGCGAGTGTAACAGGGAGAGCTGCGCGGCCTTCGAAATTTCAAAACCGAAAGCGTCGGCACCGTTGATCACACGGATGCCGGCGCGTTCCAGATGCGCGAGATAATCCCGCGTGGAAAAAATCGCGTTTCCATGTTCACGCAGATAGGCGGACGCGCTCATACGATTGAACACGAGCGCATAGCGATCGTCCTCCTGAGCGGTCACGTCATACGAGTGCTGGCTCGCGTCGACTTTGACGTAGTCGA
>JALYXP010000320.1 GCA_030947045.1 Verrucomicrobiota bacterium
CGAGATGAGCTTCCTGCCGAGCAGCTACGTGCCGTGTGAGGATTGCCACGGCCGTCGCTACAGCCCGCAGACGCTCGAGGTGCTCTACAACGAGAAGAGCATCGGCGACGTCATGGAGATGACGATCAAGCAGGCGGCGCAGCTCTTCGCCACGAACCAGAAGATCGCGCAGCCGCTGCGGCTTCTCGCGGACACGGGCCTCGGCTATTTGAAGCTCGGTCAGCCGAGCCCGACTCTGAGCGGCGGTGAAGCGCAGCGGCTCAAGCTCGTCACGCAACTCAAGCGCGGAATCTCGCGTGCGCAGAACGAACGCATTCGCAAAATGCGGAAGCCGAAATCGACGCTCTATCTCTTAGAAGAACCGACAATCGGATTGCACATGGCGGACGTCGAGTTGCTCCTCAAAGTGCTGCATCGACTCGTCGATGAAGGCAACACCGTGATCGTGATCGAGCACAACCTCAGCGTCATCGCGGAAGCCGATTACATCGTGGACATCGGCCCCGAAGCCGGCGCGGACGGCGGCGAGATTGTCGCGGTCGGCACCCCGGAAGAAGTCGCGAAGAACCGCATCAGCCGCACGGCTCCATTCCTGCGCGAGACTCTTGGCATCGGCACCTCGAAGAAGCCGCGCACACCAGCGTTGTCATCCTGAGCGAAGTCGAAGGATCTCGCAATCGAGCTACAACTTTCGAGCCTGGCGCCGGGTCGCACGCAGCGAAATTCGCGCTGCTTCAAGGATCGCCACGCTGCGCGCCACACTCACCGGGACTTGCGCACTCTGTTACTACCGGCGGGAGATCCTTCGACCGTCTCCGCGGCTCAGGATGACGGCGCGGTGAAAGAGAAGATTGATCACTCTCGACGCGCGCCGCCGTTCCTGAAATAACCGCCACACGTGACGTTCCTCGCCTACTACCTGCACAAACTCGATCCGTTCATCTTCCACGTGACGGATACCTTCGGCCCGCGCTGGTACGGGATGGCGTACGTCTCCGCATTCATCTGCGGCTACGCCCTCTTGTTGTGGCTCTCAAAGCGCGGCTATGCAGATCTCCCGCAGAAACAGGTGGGCGATTTCATCACCTGGGCGGCGCTTTTCGGTGTGATGCTCGGTGGCCGCCTTGGCTACGTGCTGTTCTACAAGCCGGAGATGCTACGCGATCCGCTCTCGATCTTTCGTGTTTGGGAAGGCGGCATGTCCGCCCACGGCGGGATGCTCGGGTTGGTGCTCTTTACGCTCTACTATGCCCGGAAGCATCGACTCGCCTGGACGAATCTCGGCGACAATCTCTGCGTCGCGGCGCCGATCGGTTTGTTCTTCGGTCGCTGCGCGAATTTCATTAACGGCGAGCTCTACGGCCGCGCAACGAACGTGCGGTGGGCGATGCAATTTCCGAAGGAATTGCTCGACGCCCCGAACAGCGCGGAAGCCGAACGCGCGGTCGCGGCAGCTCAGGCGATCGATCCAGGCATCAACTCGCCCGAAGCGATCCTGCACGCCGTGCAGACGAACCGCCACGTCGTTGGCGCGTTGCGCCCGATCCTCACGCCGCGTCATCCGTCGCAGCTCTACGAAGCGCTGCTCGAAGGCGTGGTCCTCTTCGCGATTCTCTGGTTCGTCCGCACGCGCACGCGCCAACCTAATGGCGTTCTCACCGGCTTGTTTTTCATCTGCTACGCGATCTTCCGGATTGTCGTCGAAAACTTCCGCGAGCCCGACGCATCGCTCATTGGACCATTCACCCGCGGACAATTCTTCTCATTCTTTCTCGTGCTGCTCGGCATCGCGTTCATCATCGTAGCGAAGCGGCGTCCGGTTTATCCGAAGAACCTCGCGATCTCGTAGCTTTCCCTCGGGGCGAAATTCCGGTATTCATCCGGCAAGTTGGCGCATCTTTCTGTCCTGACGCTTCTCGCCACCGGCGGACTGTCGTTCGCGTTCGAGCACGCCACGATCGCGGGCAAGCTCGTCCTCTCGCTGCTGCTGATAGGATCGATCTTTAGCTGGTCGATCATGATCACGAAGCTGCGCGTGGTGCGTTTCGCGCGCGGGCAAAGCGAGAGATTCCGCGCGGCGTTCCGCAAGGATCGGCAGCCGTTGCGATTGTTCGAAAACAATGCGCGGTTTCCGGGTTCGCCGCTCTTCAATGTCTATCGCGCGGGCTGCGAAGAGATGACATTTCACCTACTCGGCTCGGCAGAAGTCGATGAGACCTTTCGCGCGCGAATGGAGAGCGCGGAGAAGATCACGCCGGCGCAGATGGGCTCAGTAAGAGTCGCAATGGAACGCGCCGTCGGCGAGACCGCGTTACAGCTCGAATCGCAGATGATCTTGCTTGCGACGGCGGTGAGCGGTTCGCCGTTTCTCGGACTGCTCGGCACCGTCTGGGGAGTGATGGACACGTTCACCGATGTCGCGGTCGCCGGCTCGCCAAATCTGGCGACGATGGCGCCGGGCGTTTCCGGCGCGTTGATCACGACCGTGATGTCGCTCTGCGTCGCGATCCCCGCGATGTTCGGTTACAACTTCCTCGTCACCAGCATCCGCGGGATCATCGTCGAGATGGATAATTTCGCCGCCGAGCTCGCGTCCGAGTTCGAGCACAAATACGTCGATCACGGCACGCGTGCGGAAGAATACCGCACCTAATCCATCATGCGCCGCTACTCACAGCGCCAGAATCTCTCGACGCTCTCGGAGATCAATATCACGCCGCTGCTCGACCTCGCGTTCGTGCTGCTGATCATCTTCATCATCACGACCCCGCTGCTCGAGAACAGCATCACGCTCGCGATCCCATCGAGCAGCGCGGCGAACGCGGCGATCGATCCGTCGAAGGTGCAAAGCGTCTCGATTGATCGGCTCGAGGCGATCAAATTTAACAACGAGCCTGTCGACGCGGAGACACTTGGCGCAAGGCTTGCGGCGGCGAAGCTAGCGAATCCGGACGTTGCTGTGGTTATCCGGCCGGATCGCGAATTGCCTGTGCAAAAACTGATCGGATTGATGGACGCGGTGCAGCGCGCGCAGATCACGCGAGTAGGCATCGCGACAAAGACGGAATCACCTTGAGTGATGCAGAGCGCCGGGAATTTTTGGCGGAATGTCGCGACGATCGGGGTTGTGCATGTCGCCCTGCTGGCCGCAGTCATCCGATGGAGCGGCGCGCCCGTGAAACCGCCCGCTTCGAACATCCTTTGGATGGATGGCGGCGCTGCGTTGCAGGACGTGAACATCGCATCGGTAAGTCAAACAACGACCGCGACGCCGCAGATAATCGAGGCCCCGCCGGTTGCGGAACCGGAGGAACAAGCCGCACCCGAGCTGCGCGA
>JALYXP010000341.1 GCA_030947045.1 Verrucomicrobiota bacterium
CAGCCGCTTGCACCTGCTCGGTCTCGTCTCCGATGGCGGCGTGCACAGCCACTACGCGCATCTCGTCGCGCTGGCGAGAGCAGCGCACAAAGCCGGTGTCGTCGACATCATGGTGCACGCGTTCACCGACGGGCGTGATTCGTCGCCCACCGGCGGCGCGGGATATCTCCGCACGTGCGAAGCCGAGCTCGCGGAGGCAGGAGCGCGTATCGCGACGGTCGTCGGGCGTTACTTCGCGATGGATCGGGATCGCCGTTGGGAGCGGACCAAGCTGGCGTGGGATGCAGTCGTCCATGGGCGCGGCAAGTTATGCGCTGGCACACCGTCTGTGGCGGTCGAAGCGGAATACAAACTGGGGGTCACGGATGAATTCATGCCTGCGCTTATCTTCTCGCATCCCGACGAGCAGCGCGTGCGGGACGGCGACGCGGTGTTGTTCTTCAACTTCCGCGCTGATCGGGCGCGCCAATTCTCGCAAGCTTTTCTCGAGGCTGATTTCACCGGCTTCGATCGCGGTGTTGTGCCGCAAATTCATTACGCCACACTCACGCAATACGACGTGAAATATTCTTCGCCGTATGTGTTCGCGCCGGAAGAGTTGGTGCACATCCTCGGCGAAGTTGTGAGTGAAGCGGGGAAGACGCAGCTGCGGATCGCCGAGACGGAGAAATACCCGCACGTCACTTACTTCTTCAACGGGGGCGTTGAAAAAGCCTTCCCGGGTGAGGAACGGAAAATCGTTCCGTCGCCGAAAGTCGCTACTTACGATCTGCAGCCGCAGATGAGTGCATCTGAAGTGACGGCTCAGGTGCTGGCCTCAATGAGCCAGTACGATCTGATCATTTTGAACTTCGCGAATCCGGACATGGTCGGTCACACCGGAGCTGTCGAAGCGGGCATCAGAGCCGTGGAGACAATCGACGAATGCGTCGGCCGCATCGTGCAGGCTTTGCTTTCGTTAGGCGGGAAGGCGTTGATCACTGCGGATCACGGGAATTGTGAGCAAATGCGCAATGCGGATGGCTCGCCGAATACCGCGCACACGACGAACCTTGTGCATCTCATCTACGTCGCGAACGACGCCGCCGAATACCGCGTCGAAGATGGGATTCTTGCCGACGTCGCACCGACTCTCCTGGCTCTTCTCGGCATCCCGCAGCCGCCGCAGATGACAGGGCACAACCTGCTCGTGCGGCGTTAAAGAGCGCGCTGCCGTTCCGCCACGACGAGATCGAAATCGATCTCGAGCTGTCGGTTCAAGTGCCGCGTCCCGGCCGTCGCGATCCGCTGCAGAAAGCGGAGGCGCGCTTCTGCGGAGGTGTCATGGCGTGTCGGCTGACGGCGGAGGGTCAACGAATCATCGGATTCCATGAGAACACCCCAACCCGGCGGCAGTTCCGCCTCGCGGTATAGCTCGTTAGGTAAGACAAGATAGAAAACGTCCGCGCAGCGATAACGGGTGAGGCATTCAAACTTCGTGCTCCCGCTAATCCGCTTCTGGAGCGCGGCGACTTCGCGCATTACCCGCGCGTAGCTGCTGTGCTGGATCGCGCCGAAATCCGCGGAGTCGAATTCCGGAAAGAGCGTGTCGCCGCGTCGCAGCGTTGGGTAATGGACACGCAGATGTTTCTCGAGAACCTGCCGGCGTTTATCGACCGTGGCGAGGCGTGTTCGTGTAGCCGACGTGGAGCAGTTATCGCGACGAAGATCCGATAACGCCTGCTTGCATTCGAAAATGGCGGTCACGCCAGTCTCGCTGCCGCGCGTTCGGTAAGCGGCAACATCCGCGCGGTAACGGCATTGCGGCAGCGTCACTTCGACCGCGCACGCTGAGTAGCCGTGTGCCTGTGCCCACACCACCGCGCGTCGCTTTAACCGCCGGTGCGCTTCTGTCTCGCCGCGTTTCGGCGTTACGCGCGTGTCCACTGCGCGAGCTCCTTCGCCCAATAGGTCACAATCAAATCCGCGCCGGCGCGCTTCAGCGATGTCATGATTTCCATGACCGCGGCGCGTTCGTCGAAGTATCCCTTCTCGGCCCCGGCTTTCACCATCGCGAACTCTCCACTGACGTGATACACGGCGGTCGGTTTGCCGAAGCGCTCGCGCACGCGCCAGAGAATATCGAGATACGGCAGAGCTGGCTTCACCATCAAAATGTCGGCGCCTTCGTCGACGTCGAGCGCAGCTTCCCGCAGCGCCTCAGCAGCGTTCGCCGAATCCATTTGATACGAACGCCGATCGCCGAACTGCGGCGGGCTTTCCGCGGCTTCGCGAAACGGACCGTAGAAGACCGAGGCGAACTTCACCGCATAGCTCATGATCCCGGTTTCAGCGAAACCGTTCGCATCAAGCGCCTGCCGAATCGCGCCGATGCGTCCATCCATCATGTCGCTCGGCGCGACCAGATCGGCGCCGGCCGCGGCGTGCGAGACCGCAGCTTTTGCGAGCACCGCGACGGTTTCATCGTTCAAGACATGGAAGTGATCGCCGTCGCGACTGGTCACTCCGCAATGCCCGTGGTCGGTGTATTCACAGAGGCAGACGTCAGTGATGACAACGAGTTCCGGGCACGCGTGTTTGATCGCTCGGACCGCTTGCTGAACGATGCCGTTCTCGGCAAATGCGCCGCTGGCCTGCTCGTCTTTGTGAGCCGGGATGCCGAAGAGCAGCACGGCCTGCAAGCCGAGCTCAGCCGCCGCGCGCGCTTCTTCGACCGCTTCGGTGACCGTGAGCTGGAATACACCCGGCATGCTAGTGATCGCGCGGCGTTCCTGCAGCTTCTCGCTGATGAACAGGGGCAGGATGAAATCGTGCGGCGTCAAGCTCGTCTCGCGCACAAGAT
>JALYXP010000350.1 GCA_030947045.1 Verrucomicrobiota bacterium
AGTGACGACTGCTGCGCGACCCGCGGTGATGGCGTGTCGTATGGCGAGATGCGCCAGGTGTGGCGCGAACGAAGTCCGGCCCGGACATTGGTTGCGACAAAACTTCAGACGACGCGGACGATGCGCGCGAGAGGGGGCGATTGATTGGCGCGGGCTGCCGGTCGATTCCACGGGCGATTTCCTCGGCAAGCTTTTGCCGATAGTTTCCGTTCAAGGCGTAGCTGGCTTCCGTTGGATTCGTGAGAAATCCGCATTCCACCAGCACCGATGGGATCGCAGTTCTCCGCAGAACGAAGTAGCCGCGGCGGCGGATGCCGCGATTCTCAGATGGCGCGCCGGCAACCACATTGCGATGAATGCTGGCGGCGAGTGAAGCGCTGTCACCGCGATAGTAATAGGTCTCGATGCCATTCGCGCCGTTTCGGCTAGCGGAATTGAAATGGACGGAAACGAAGGTCGCGTTGCGATACGAATTCGCGATCGCGACACGCACTGGGAGCGGAACGAAGACATCACTGTCGCGCGTCATAACGACGCGGTAGCCACGCGCGACAAGCGCACCCCGGAGTCGCCGCGCCACATCGAGCGTCAGATCTTTTTCGCCCACGCGCTGACCGGGCACACCGCCGCGGTCGAAGCCACCGTGACCGGCATCGATTACGAAAGTGCGGGTTTGCGCGTGTAGCTGAGGCGCAATGAAAAGCGCGGTAGCCGACAGTGAAGCAATGAGAGCAGGGAATCGAAAAGATCTAGTCATCCGTGGGAGGGGTCGTCGGTCGATCGGAGAGTTTTGCTGCCCCCGGCCTTCCACGCCGTGAATCAGGTGCATCTTGCATGCCACCTTTCACGACGACGGCGCCGTTAGCTGATCGCGCGAGTCGCGGTCGGGACTTAGTTTCCATGAAATTCGCGCGACTTAGAAGTTCTCCATTTAAACCTATGTGCGAATAAGCCCAAGTCCGGGGCGCCGCGCAATGAAGAACGTGCAGCTGATTTTGGCTGTCGAGCTCGGCCTGTGGTTCATCAAAGGCGATTACGCGACCGAGGGGGAAGGTCCGGTAAACTGCGCCGGTGTTCTTGTTCTCGACGCGCACATAAAGCTTCGTGTGATCCGGGAAGCGGTTTGAAAGCAACGAGTAAGTGCGAATCTCACCCGCGCCCGGCTGGCCTTCCGGAACACCGACAGTGCGCTGCCAGATCGGTCGCGCGTCGGTGACCTGAAACACTTTTGTTTGCGAGTAGAAGAAGCGGTTTAGATCACCGAAGAATACGTTCGCACGCACGTGATAGGCAGCGAGGTCCTGCACCGGAAACAGAGGTGTGAGATTAACTTTGCGGGTGACAGTTTTGCCCGACTCGATACGCAACGACGGATCAGAACTTTGCATCTCGGGCGCGAGGAGACGGCCTTCACCGGCGGTGACCTCGAAGCCGAACCAATGCTGACCGTTCTCGTCGCGTAGCTCGATATCGCGGCCGGCAAGATTCGTGATTTGAACGCTCGCCATCACTGGTTCATACGCGACGTATTGGAGACGGGCGAACTTCAACTCGACCTGGATTTGCGCGCAGACGTTGCTCGCTGCAAAGAGGGCGGCGAAGAAAGCGACGGCGAATTTCATCGAGGGACGCAATGATACCGCAACACGGTCGAGATGGAAGCCGCGCGGCGCTTACGCGAGAAGCGACAAAGTTTTGCGCACACCGCCGAAGAAACCGCGCTTCGCAGTCGCCGCAGGTGGCTGCTTAATACTCGGAGTCGGCTCGCTCGATCTCGTGGGCGAATACGAAGCGACAGCAATCCCGATGGCTTCATCCCACGGCAGCGCAATCGAGTCCGCCGGTGCGCGCATCACATAGTCGTAAGCAAACTCGACTGCGTCCCACGTGACGACGGCGGCGAGCGCGTCCGAGCCTAGGTGTGGTTCAAACTCAGCGTGGACGATGTTGCCGCTGCGAAGAAAAACGACAGCCGCTTTCTCACCGCGCACAAGCTGAATCGCGCCGCTGCGCCGGCTCACGCAGCACATCTGGATTACATCGAGCGCGTGATAAAGGTCGAGGCCGATCTGGCGATGTGCGTCAGCCAACCCGATTGCATCGAGTAACAGTTGGCCATCGATCGGCTCAGGAAAAACCTTCGTGCGCGGCACCCCGATCCGCTGATCGATCGCTGCGTAATCAGGCAAAAACATCGTCTGCATCCCCGCGAACATCTCGCTGATTGTGCCTGCCAGGGAGAGGCCGTTGATACCGTCGGCGTCGAGCTGCGTAATCACGAGCGAGCAGCGAGATGCCGCGCGCGCCCAGATTAAAGCGGAAGCGCCGGAGTTCGCGTAGGCACAATCGTGCTCGGAATATTCCTGCACCATATGCACCAGCTGTTCGCCGACCTCAGCGTCGCGGTGGACGATGAGTAATTGCATTACTGCGTCGG
>JALYXP010000421.1 GCA_030947045.1 Verrucomicrobiota bacterium
GCAAGAGCAGTTCCGCTAGCCGCGTCCGGAACGTGTCCGGCGTGAAATTCCGCTCGATCCGCCGTCGATAGCAGATCGAGATTCCGCCCGTCTCTTCGGAGACGATCACCACGACAGCGTCCGATTCCTCGGTAATCCCGAGACCTGCCCGATGACGCAACCCGAGGCTGCGATCGAGCGTCTCGCGCTGGCTCACCGGGAAGATGCAGGCCGCCGCGGCGATCCGGCCATTGCGCACGATCACACCGCCATCATGCAATGCGCTCTTCGGGTGGAAGAGCGTGAGCATCAGCTCGATCGAGAACTCGGAATCGAGTATCACGCCGGTCTCCTCATAGACGCGAATCGAGGTATCACGCTCGATCGCGATGAGCGCGCCGAATTGTTTGTTCGCGAGCTGCGTCACCGCTTCGGCGATGTCATGGACCGTCTCGCGCTTCTCACTCGTGAGCGAAAAAATCGGATGTCCGCCGAGTTCCGCGAGGCCGCGACGAAGCTCGGGTTGGAAGATCACAACCAGCGCGACTGCGAGAAAGACCGAGAAGCTGCGGATGATCCAGCCGATCACGACGAGGTTCAGCAGCTGCGAGATTAACGTCAGCGTCAGGAAGACAATCGCCAGCCCGGTGAGCACCTTCGCACCGCGGGTGCCCTTAAAATAAAGATAGCCGTAATAGATGCCGACGCTCAGCAGAATGATCTCGAAAAAGCCCCGCCATTTATCGAGCCAAAACGCTGTGAGCTGCTGAATCATTTGGCGGCCCGGAGAAATGCCTCAGTCGTGCGGAGCGCCTCGACGTTCGGCTTCACATCGTGCACGCGGAGCACGTTGGCGCCGCGCTCTCGCAGCAGCGCGGTAAACGCAATCGTCGGCGCGAGGCGTTCGCTCATTTGTGTCGCACCGGTCATGCGCGCGAGAAAAGATTTTCGCGAAACGCCGACGACCAGCGGCCGATCATCGATGCGAAGCTGTGAAAGATTACGGAGCAGCTCGAGATTGTGCTCGAGCGTTTTTCCAAATCCGATTCCCGGATCAAACGCAATCGCAGCAGGCTCAAGCCCGCAGCCTACCGCTCGCGCATATTGTTGTCGAAAAAATTCCCGGACCTCGCGCACGACATCATCATAGCGCGGCGCTTTCTGCATCGTCTCCGGCGTGCCCTGCATGTGCATGATGATGAAGGCGCAACCGCTCTCCGCGGCGAGTGGCAGCATCCGTTCGTCGCCTCGCCCGCCGCTGATGTCGTTGATGATCGAGGCGCCGGCATCGAGCGCCGCGCGTGCGACTTCGGCCTTCGTGGTGTCGATCGAGATTAAGGTTTTCGCACGTGCACTTAAACGCGAGATCACCGGAATCACGCGCTGCAGTTCTTCGATCTCCGAGACGGGCGCCGCGCCCGGCCGCGTCGACTCGCCACCGACGTCGATGATGTTTGCGCCGTCGCTTGTCATCTGCAGCGCCGCGGTCAGTGCGACATCAAGGTCAGCGTGTTCACCGGGGTTCGAAAATGAATCAGGCGTGACGTTCAACACGCCCATCAGCAACGCGCGTTCCGCGAGATCGAGCGTCTCACCGCCGATCTTCCATTGCGCTGCAGCCATCACGTTCAGACTCCGCCGCGCACTCCGCTATTCAAGTGCTACCGTCCTGCTGGTCGTCGGCTGCCGATTACCAATTGCTCATGCCACGTCCGCAACAGTCTCAACGTCAACAGAATCGCCCGGCCACCCCGCCGAAAGCTGACTTGAAACGCCAGATTCTGGCGTTGATGCAGTCACCGAAATATCGCCCGCTCGACAATGTCGAAATGGGCAAAGCGCTCGGCCGCAAAAGCGGCGTGCGGATGAACTTGAACGCAACGCTGCGCGAGCTCGAGCAGGAGGGTGAGATCGCGCGCGTCCGCAAAAATCGTTACGTGCTCCCATCGGAAGCAGATCTCGTCACCGGGCTGCTGCACGTTCATCAGGCTGGCTACGCGTTCCTTGCGCGCGAAAAACCGGGCGAACAGGATCTGTTCATCGCCGCGCAGAATACCGGCACCGCTATGCACGGCGACCGCGTCGTAGCGCGAATCACGCGCGATGAGAACTACGCCCGCGCCAAAGGCGGCAGCTCACGCGCGGAAGGACGCATCATCCGCATCCTGCAGCGCGCGCACGACACGATCGTTGGCACACTGCAGCAATCGAAGAATTTCTTCTACGTCGTCCCAGATGATCCGCGGATCGTGCACAACGTCTATGTCCCGGCGTCCACGCCATCCCCTGTAGCGGCGGTCTATGATCGCCGAAAGCTGGGCCAGCAAACGGATGCGGATCGGCGGTCACAGACCGCCGC
>JALYXP010000343.1 GCA_030947045.1 Verrucomicrobiota bacterium
CGGTCCGCGGATGGCGGAGGTGCTGCCGATGATCGAGCAACAGATCGCCGCAAGCGATGTCGCATGGCCGTCAGACCTGAACCGCGCAGCGCTCACGAAGCAGGTTTCGCGCGGCGTTTATGGACAACTCCTGAATACTCTTCCGGTCGAAGTCTGGAAAGCTCCGACGGACCAGCTGCGAGACGAGATCGGCCGCACCGTCGACGCGAAACTGATCGGCGATGTCATCGCGCAGATACGGCGTGCGTTTTGCGTTGGTTCGCTTCGTGCGCGGTCTTACGGGTCGCAGGAAGATGTCCTGGTTGCCGCGCAAAACGCTGCGTCCGCATGGCAAGTCAGCGGCCCCGCGCAGCTCGTGCCAGTTGGCACCGCCGAGCAACCTTTCGCGGAGTTGAAGTATGACTTCACGCGCGGCGATCGCGTCACGCTGTCGCAGACGTTTACGACCAGCTTTCCCGTTGCGGAACTGCATCGCATCCAGCTCTCACTCCGCTTCGACGACACGTGGCACGCGCTGACAATGTATGTGGAGAAGAACGGCCAGCGTTTCCGAGCTGAACGAACGGTTGATATTTCCGACCGGAACTGGGTCCTCGCGACATGGCAGGAGCCAGGCCTGGACGATCGCCTGACGAAAATCCGCACCTGGACGTTGCTCCGTCCCGACGGACAAGGCAGATCGTCATCCCGAGCGGAGCGAAGCGCAGCCGAGGGACCCCGTAGCGATACCCAAGATGAAGTTCCGCGGGGTCCCTCGACTTCGCTCGGGATGACCGAAGCACCCAACCAGCTAAAGATCACCATTGAGCTCCAACGCCGCGGCGCCCTCGGAGCATGGTGGGCGAAAATCCGTCGGAATTACCGCCTCACGCTCGATCAGATTCCGTTTTGGCGATACGTCGGCACGAGTGTTTTCCTCGTCGCGCTGAATCTCATCGGCACGTTGCTGAGTTGCTCGTTAGTCGCTTACAGCTTCGCGCGACTGCAATGGCCCGGGCGGAAGATCGCGTTCGCACTGTTGCTCGCGACCATGATGGTGCCAGCGCAGGTCACGATGATTCCGCAATTCCTGATCATGCAAAAGCTCGGCTGGTACAACACGCTCTACCCGCTCTGGGTCCTGAGCTTTTGCGCACCGGCGTTTTACGTTTTTCTCCTCCGCCAATTTTTGAAAGGCATCCCGCGTGATCTCGAAGACGCTGCGCGACTGGATGGCTGCGGGTTCTTGCGGATCTACTGGCATATCATGTTGCCGCTGGTGAAGCCCGCACTCGCGGTGATCGCCATTTTCACTTTTCTCGCGACGTGGAATGAGTTCATGGGGCCGCTGATTTATCTCGCCGATCAGCGTCTTTACCCGCTCTCGTTCGGTCTCTACGCCTTTCAGGTGCAGGTCTCGCTACCCGGCACCAGCAAAGGCATGGGCATGGTAATGGCCGGGGCGCTGCTCATGACACTGCCGGTGATCGCGATGTTCTTTTTCGCGCAGCGCTACTTCCTCAAAGGCGTGACGTTGACCGGGATCAAACGGTAATGCCCTTGACCGTCAATCAATTCGTCCATGGCCCGCGAGTGCGGATCTTCCTGATCTCGTTCGCGCTCCTTTTCTTTGAGCTGCTCTGCATTCGCTGGATTCCGGCATACGTCCGCTACCTCAGCTACTTCACGAATTTCATCCTGCTCGCATCGTTCCTCGGGATTGGCCTGGGAATCCTCTCCGCCCGGCGCGCGACGTTCCGCTTCCCTTCATTTCCCCTGCTGCTGTTGGCGCTTACCGCAGTTGTCGCGCTGAATCGCTTCGAGCTGAATATCTCGACGACGGACGTCCTCTACTTCGGCTCAGGGACGACCGGTTTCGCGCGCGCGGAAAGCTTCATTCTGCTGCCGCTGATCTTCACATTCGTCGCGGCCGCCTTCATCCCGATGGCGCGACTGTTGGGAGAGTTATTCGCGACGACGCCGCCCCTCACGGCTTACACATATGATGTTCTCGGCAGTCTCGCCGGGACCGCCGCGTTTTTCCTGATCGGCTACTTTGCGCTCTCGCCAATTTATTGGTTCGCGATCCTCGCGGCCATCGTGCTGCTGCTGAGCTCGCGACGTGATCTTAGTCGCGCGGCTCTTTTTCTCGCAGCGGCGGCAGCGATCGCGCTGTTTCTCCAGCGAAATACCTTCTGGTCGCCGTACTACAAAATCACGCTCACACCGGCGCAGCCGAGCGGTTACAACCTCGACGTCAACAGCATCGGGCATCAGAGCATGATCCCGTGGCAGGCGAAGGAGCCGTTCTACCGCCGCGTCTATGAGCTATTCCCGGGGAACTCATTCCGACACGCGCTGATTCTCGGCGCCGGCACAGGCTCTGACACCGCGACAGCATTGGCGAATGGAGTTCAGGCAATCACTGCCGTCGAGATCGATCCGGTGATTCAAAAGCTCGGCGCAGAGCTTCACCCCGATCGCCCCTACTCCGATCCCCGCGTGAAGTTGGTGAACGCCGATGGTCGCGTGTTTCTGCGGAACACCACCGACAAATACGACCTCATCATCTTTGCGCTGCCAGACTCGCTTACATTGACTTCGAGCGTCTCAAGTTTGCGGCTCGAGAGCTTCCTCTTCACGCAGGACTCGTTAGCCGCTGCGCGTGCGGCGCTCGCGCCAGACGGCGTGCTGGTTCTCTATAATTATTACCGCGAGCCGTGGCTTATCGAGAAGCTCGCCAGCATGGTCAGCCGCACGTTCGGCCATGACTCGTTCGTTTCGACTTATGGCGGTCAAGGTCGTGGCGCAGTGATCATCAACGGCCCTCGAATTGTCGACGCATCGGGAATACCGCTGCGCGCCTACCACGAAGAAGCTGTAGCCGATTCTGGCACGACGCTTCGTGTCACCGGCGAAGGCTTTATGCCTGCGACCGATCGGCCACCAGCGACCGACGACTGGCCGTTCGTGTATCTGCCGGCGAAATCATTCCCCGCGATTTACCTGAAAGGCCTGCTCGTCATCGCCGCGATTTCCGCGGCGGGAATTTTCTGGATCGCGCCGCGGGAGACGCTGCGGCGATTCGACTGGCACATGTTCGCTCTTGGTGCGGCTTTCGCGCTGCTCGAGGTGAAAGCGCTGACCACATTCGCGCTCCTTTTCGGCAGCACGTGGAATGTCAATTCGCTCGTCTTCTTCGCGATCCTCGCAAGCGTGCTGATCGCCGTGCTTGTGAACGCACGCTTCGCGTTCCGTCGCATCTGGATTTGGTATGCGCTGCTCTTCGGTGCGCTGGCGCTTAACCTCGCCGTCCGCCCTGAAG
>JALYXP010000457.1 GCA_030947045.1 Verrucomicrobiota bacterium
AGCGCGGTGTAGCGCTCGTCGTTCTGCGCGCCTACCCAGCACCTCTTGCCAAGCCCTTCCACGGTTATGGTCGCGTGACTCATCGATAAACTTCGCGCCGGTGGCCGATCGCCACGATCGTGACGACATCACCGTTGACGATGTAGAGGACGCGATAGTCACCCACCCGCAGACGGTATTCCTCTCTTCCTTTCAAGTGCTTTGCAGAGGGAGGGAATATGTCCTTTTCCAGCTTGCGAATCGCTAACCCGACTCGGTTTCGAACTTCGGTCGATAAACTCCGCAAATCTTTCTCAGCAGATCGCGCGAAGACGACGCGCCACTTCATACATCGATCTTAAGATCGCGGAATACCTCATCAATTGAGCGCGTCGGCTCACCGCGCCGTTCTGAAATCGTGATGAGATCCAGAATGTCGTGCCGCCATTCTTCGTTCTCTACCAAACTGGCGAAAATGGTGCTGCGTTCCGCGTCCGGCATCGCATTTAACTGATCCAGCAACTCTGTAGCGCTCATGGCCGAAATATGCTGGCGCTACGCCGTGATTGCAATTGCACCCGGTCAGGCCTTCCACACGTTATCCCCCGCGATCGAGGTATGGCGAGTATCGACGCACTTGGACACCAGTTGGCGAGTCGCTCACGCTTGAAAACACTGACAAGCTGAAATTCTGAAACGCTGAAAGGACCGCGAAGGGGAGGAGGCAATCAGGACTTGTTGTTCGTGCACCGAGAGATCGCAGCTATCCTGTCAGCCGCCCACCTCGCCGACGACGCAGGCAAAGATTTCTTCTGCCAAAGCGAGCGCCCGCCGCGCTTGTTCTGAATCGGGCTCCGAGATATCGCCGGGATACCGAAACTCATGCGCGAAGGGGGTCAGCTCTTCGCACGCGTCTTCGGAAAGATGACGTCTTGGCTGGTGAGCCATGCCTTCAGCGCTTTTTCTGCGGCCTGTTGGCAATGATAAACCGCGATGTCGAGCAGTCGATGTCGAGCAGTCGTTGTTCGTCGGTAACCAGGAGGCGCGCAGCTTCGAGATCGCTCGTGGCCTTCGTGAGCCATCCGAGGACGAGCTGCTTCTTTCTCTCAATCATCGAGCCGAATTCCTTCTCGATAGACTGTGCTCGCGAGCGAACAGACGACCTGCAAATCATCTTCCCAATCCGCCCGGGTTAGAACGATGATGTCTTTCGGGAAGCTGATATCACGGACGAGCCCTCGTGCTTCGACCGCGCGCTGGTAGCGCGATCTGTCGGATGTCGGCACGACGACAAGAAAATCCAGGTCGCTGTCTGGGCCGGCCTCTCCGCGCGCGTGCGAGCCGAAGACATAAACGTAATCTGCTCCCAGCGCTTTCCTCAAACGCTGGCCGATGATGCGGGCTTCGGGAGGCAGTGTGGCGATCGTGCTCGGCATCCGAATGAAGATACAGAAAGAAAGGCTTCGGTGGGCTACTTTCCAGACCGTGCCACAGCGGGTCGCTCGTCGGAAGGCAAAAAGTTGCAGGCCGAATTTGCTGATCTGGTTGGAGTGAGCACTCGCTGCTTTGCGCTGCGGCACCTCACGCAGCGGGCTTGCACTACCCGGGCAGGGCTGGTTTGCCGCGCGCTTCTTCTGTAGCGGCGCTCTGCGAGCGTCGAGTCGCCCAGATCCGGCGGTGGCAAATTGATTAGTTCCCCGCGGTCATCAAGCCTACAGGGAAAGTCCATCACGGCATCCTGCTGCCGAATGCCAGGTATTTTCGGCACGGCCTAAACGGAGACCTCTGCCTGCTCAACGGTCTGGACGCCTTGCTCCTCCGCTTCGCACTCGAGCCAAAGGCGAATCGCGTCGCGAATATTATCAAGCGCCTCCTCGCGCGTCCGACCCTGCGAATGGCACCCAACCAGTTCCGGACAGCTGACGGCCCACCCTTCGTCGCTGCGAAACAGATGCACGCGATACGTGCTCATCAGCGCACGATAACATCCGCTGACGCTCTCGTCACTCGATCAGTCGCACCGCGCGGGATGACGTGCGCGTGTCGGCAATGCAAGGATACCAGGTGCGCGGTCGCAAAGGAGTCGGCGGCTACTTCGCGTGGGGAGGAAGATCCCGTCCGTAGCGGATCAGGAGGGCGGGCAATTGGTGCGCGCGCCAGAGTCTTGGCAGGAAGACAGCAGGATTTGCCGCGAGGCGGAGAAGCCAGCCGAGATAGAGGCGATCGGCCCAATCGGGAATTGGTTTTTGGTCGCCAGTCATTACCCCTAGTGCTCCGCCGATACAATGAATGGCGGGCCGGTAATCGAGGTGTTCACGCAGCCAGTAGCCGAGCTTTTCCTGAGGGCCGGCGCCGATCCCGACGACGACATGAAGGGGACGATGAGAGCGGACGAGCCCGAGCAGCTCTTCGTCGGCGACGACCTTCGAATAGCGGGGAGCGGTATAGATGAGAGGATCGTTGATCGATCTGCCGCGGAGCCAATT
>JALYXP010000461.1 GCA_030947045.1 Verrucomicrobiota bacterium
GAGGATCATTATGGCATCTCAAGGATCCGGGAGAGGCTCGCGGCGACCCCGCGGCGGCTCCCGCAGAAGGGGCGGCGACGATCGCCCCTACCGGCAGAACTCGCCTGCAAAGGCGCCGGCAAAACAAACGTTCTGGCAAAAAATCACGGCATTTTTCTCCCCCAATGGAAATCCGCCATCCACTGCGCCCGTGCGTTCGACCGACCGGCCGGAGCGGAATGGTTCGGCGCGTCCGGCGGAACAGCAGCGCAGCTCGCGTAAACCTGAGTCGATCGAAGTTACCACCCCGCGTCTTTACGTGGGGAACCTCTCGTTCGAAGCGACCGAGAGTGACCTGTTCGACCTCTTCAATGGCGTCGGCGCGGTCCAGAACGCTGAAGTCGTTACGTATAAGCACAACCAGCGTTCGAAAGGTTTCGCCTTTGTGCAAATGCTGACCGTCGAAGAAGCGCAACGCGCCGTGACCGAGCTGCACGACAAGGATTTCCTTGGCCGGAAGCTCGTGGTCAGCGGCGCGAAATCCAGCGATCACCAGCCGGCGAACTAACAGGCAACAGTCGTTTTCAAAGCGGGAGACTCGGTGGCGAAAGCTATCGGTCTCCCGTTTTTTCGTCCGCATGCGTCAGCTGCCGGAGCTGTGACTCTCCAATTTCTCCAGTGCCCGATGATCTTCGTCCGCCTTCGTCAGCAGCCCGATCTGCCGGTAGCAGGCCTCGCGCTTTTGGAGCGCCGCTGCTGTTTGATTGATCGCCAATGCGCGACTAAGCGAATCGACCGCCGCCACGAAGTCGCCACGTGCCATCTCTAATTCGCCGCGATAATGCCATCCAGTAGAGAAATTCGGATCCAACTCCGTGGCACGTTTCACCCGCTCGAGCGCTTCATCAGCGCGTCCGAGTTTCGCTAACGCATACGCGCTTTCCGCGTGCGCGCCGGCTGAGTTCGCGTCGAACCGCCGCGCCGTCTCCGTGTCTTCCAGCGCCAGCGCCGGCTGCCCGCAGTCGTTCAGCTGCCACGCGCGCGCCACATATAGTTCCGCATTCGAGCGCTCCACCGAAATTTCGGAATCCAACCGGCTTACGGTCTGCAGGAACTCACTCGATAACCGCTCAAGCCGGAGCGCAGGATCAACATGCAGCTGCTCTGCTTCTGCCGTCTGCCCAAGCTGTAGTAGCGCAATCGCCTGCAGCAGCCGCGGACGAATCGCCCAAGGCGCCGTCTTCAACGCGGCCTCCGCATCCTCGCAAGCGAGCTCGGGATCACCGCTGCGGAGAAATAGCAAAGCGCGATCGCCTAACAACTGATCGTCGTGCGGCGTCACTGCCAGCCGCGCATCGAGCTCCTTCATCTCGGCGAGAAATTTGCTCAGGCGCGCGAAGAGCTTCAAACCTTGCTGCACTTCGGGATTATTCGGCGCCAGCTTCTCTGCCCGACGAAAATCCTCCAGCGCTTCCGCCCACCGATGCAAGCGACGGAAGGAGTTCGCTCGCGCCATGCGATCATCGACCTGATCTTCGAGCGCGAGCAGTGTAGTAAGCGTCGCGTTTTCCTCGGGCCACTGCCGCTGCGCATGTTGTGCCCTCGCCAATTTCCTCAGCAGCTGTGGCCGCTTTTGATTAACGGCGAGCGCGCGCTTCCACGCGGCCGTCGCCGTGCTGTAATCCTGCTCCTCCGCCGCAATGTCGCCGGTAAATTCCTCCAGCATCGCGGACGGCTTGTGCACGGCCGCGCGCCAGCGCACCAGCGTCTGCTTCGCGCTCGCGAAATCGCGCCGGCCAAGCTGCGCGCGGACGAGACGTTCCCAGGCGCCGTTCTCGCGCGGGCGAGCGGCAACTACCTGGGCCGCCAGCTCCGCGGCGCGATCGTAGGAGTGATCCTGCAGCGCCTGGCGTAATTCCGCGCGCGTCTGTTTCTCTTCGGGAGTAAGCGCGCGATGACACGCCTCCCCGCCAAGCGCGAACACCACAGCCAGAAAAACAGAGAAAAGACGCGAAGTGCGCCACGCGGGAAAAGTCATCGAGCAGGAAGGAAAACAATCGACAATCGAAAACCGGCGAGGGCAAATCTTCCGGATGCCTTCGTTCGATATCGTCTCGGAAGTGGATAAGCAGGAGATCGACAATGCTCTTAACCAGGCCCGCAAAGAGCTCGCCACCCGTTTCGATTTTAAGGGCAGCACTGCGACGATCGAAGCGGACAACGCGAAGATTACGTTGACTGCCGAGGACGCTTCCCGACTGCGTGGTTTACGCGAAATTGTCATCGGCAAGCTGTCGAAACGCGATGTGGATCTGCGTAATATCGATCAGGAGGAGCCATCGATCTCACCGCTCGGCCACGCGCGGCAGGAGTTAAAAATCCAGCAGGGCCTCGAAGGCGAGAAGGCGAAGGAGATCATCCTCGCGATCAAGGCGCAGAAGCAGTTCAAGGTGCAGAGCACGCTGCAGGAGCGCCAGATTCGCGTGACCGGGAAGAAGCGCGACGACCTGCAGGAAGTGATCTCATTCGTGCGCAGCAAAGACTTCGGCGTGGCCACCGCGTTCAAGAACTTCCGCGACTGACGCGCGTCATCGATGATCGGCCCTGGCTCGGAGTCTCCGACCCGCTCGTGGTTGCAGCAACGCACACAAATGTGGGTGCAGCGCGTGATCGTTTTCGGGATCCTGCTGGCGCCGTCGATCTGGATGCTCGCGAGAATTCCTCCGCTTTGGCGTGACCTCGATGCTTACATTCAGGTGACGCGCAGTCCGGCGAGCGCAGCCTACATGGGGCATGGCCCGCTTTACGGAATCTTTGCGCGTGGTCCTCTGTTCGCCGGTGCAATCTTCGAGCGGCAACCCGGTGAGCCGCTTTCTCTTGCAAAACCGCGTCTGACGGACAGCGGCGTCGCACTGTTGATCGTGACGCAACACCTCTTGCTGGCGGGAGCTGCGTTCGCTCTGATCGCGCTGGCGAGCGGACGGTTTGGCGTCCGGCTTTTCCTCGCGCTCGCTTGGGCGAGCATCCCTCTTTTTCCCACCTTCGCGCATTGCGTCGGATCAGAGAGCCTCAGCATCATTTTGGTGCTCGCGCTCGCGGCGGCGGGGCTCTCGATTGTGAAATCGCGAGAAGAACCCACCGGCCGCGCGTGGCTCTGGTTCGGGGCTCTGCTCTGGCTCGTGCTGCTCGTGCGACATGTGAACCTGCTGCTCGCGTTCGCTCTGCCGATCGCGCTTTTTGCAATGACTCTGCGACACCGAACCCGCAGACGGCTTAATCAGGCGGTGGTGGCCACCGCGGTCAGCGCAATCTGCATCGTGCTCGCGCAGGCATCGCTCCAGAAACTCTGTCGGCTGGAGAACCTTCGCTACCATTCGCGGATCGGGTTCACGTTCTTGTGGCGACTCCCGTTCCTGACCGCTTTGCCACAAGAAGCGCAGCACAAGGTGTTGGCGAAGATTGCCGCGCGACCGATGTCCGACGACGCGCAGAAACTCGTCGTGATGCTTCGCGAGATGCTGGACGAAGGCTCGCCGCTGCAGGCTGGCGACCTTATCCCGCGGGTGCGGACAACGCTGTTTCCGCCGGGTGTTCGATGGAGCGGCGACCGATTTGATGCAGCGCTGAATGATCTCGCAATCGCGTTTCTGCGACCGCCGACGCGCGAACATCGACACGCGGCGTTTAGCGATTTCAAAGGAGCGTTGATTACGCCGTTGCCGGAGCCGGCGACCTCTCTCTTCACCACCACGGCGTATTACTTTGCGAACGCTGAATCGATGCCGGCGTGTGCCGGTTTAACGACGTTTCGCAATTGGACGGCGGAGCAGCTCGTGGCGCTTCCAACGGAGCATCCTTATCTGCGCGCCTGGAGCGGCGTTCGTTATTCCGTCGCGCTGATTTTCGCAGCCGTGCTTGCTCTATCGCTTGTTGTTCTACGGAAGAGAATTGGCGGGCTGGTGTTTGCTGCCTGCCTTGTGGTCATCGGGGTATTGATGATCGCGTCGACATGTTTCATCGGCGGCATTCTGCCGCGCTACACGCTGCCGATGTGGGAGACGCTCTTGATCGCGCTGGTGATTTGTGGCGGCGCGATTGGCGATTATATCGCAGGCAAATTCAGCCGCCCTGCACCGGCGGCATAATGGCGATCGACTCCTTGGGCGTCAGGCGATAATCGCGCCGGACGAATTCCACGCCGGCTCCGATAAGGATGCTGTTATCCCAGGCACGCAGCGCGGGCATGCGGCCGTAGAGTTCATCGAGCAAATCCGCCGCGGTGCCTCCATTCGGCACTTCAACATCCAGTTCCGAGACGCCGGCGGCATCGCGCAGATGCGAGAAGAGCTGCACACGCACGTTCATGAACTGATGAGTTCTTTTCGAAGCACGCCGATGCAAGGTAAATTGCGGTAGCGCTCCATGTAATCGAGCCCGTAGCCGACGACGAATTCGTTGCCGATATCGAAGCCGACGTAGTCAGCATCGATCGGTTCCGCGCGGTGGATCATCTTTTGCA
>JALYXP010000466.1 GCA_030947045.1 Verrucomicrobiota bacterium
ATCGTGACCTGATTATAGACGCGGCTGACTTCCGCCCGGTTGAAAACCGCGGCCGGCAGCTGCGCAGCGCACACCATCGTGACGGAAGCGAGCAAGCCCGCCCGAACAAAATGAATGCGCATACTTAGAACTGAAAGTGAGCAGCGATCGTACCGCCCGTGTTGATCGCGCGGTAGCTGAAGATTGGCTGCGAAGAGAGGTTATTGGCCACGGAAATGGATGCGCTGACAAACATCCAGTCGTTCAGATCCCAGCGTGCGCCGAGCGCGATTGACTGGAGCAGATCTTCACGGTTGTCGTTCGTGTAGTCGTAGAACTCCAGCCGGGCGGCGGCAGTTGCGGAAAACTTTCGGGAAATCTGCACCGTGTAACCAAGCGCCGCGCGAACCTCAGCGCGCTGCAGATCGCTCGGGTCGGCGAAGGTGTAGCCAACTGAGCCGTTAACGTCGACTGCGTTAGCGGAATTGATCTGGATCACCTTGGTCGCCGCGAGGGAGAACGTATGGCCGAAGTAGATTTGATCCTCGATCGAGCCGCCGGTCAGTCGGCTGAGGCTGTATTGGAGCGACACGAGAATGTTGCCGAACTGCGGCAGCGGATGCGAAAGCGCGACGTTCACGTTGCTGCTTTCGAAATCGAACTCGTGGTACTTATGATAGCGGAAAAAGGTCTGCTGCAGGTTAATCGCGAAGCTCCAATCAGGCGCGAGCGCCCGGTTGTAGCCGATGCCGAAATCAGCCACGGCGAACGCGTCGGCGAGGGTGCCGCGACGCGAGAGGGCGACGTTATCGGTGTAAAGGATCGAGAAACTCCCGCGGACAGTAAATGGATTCGGCGGGAGATTGCGCTTCAGCAGCCATTGTTCACCCACGTCAGCGTCGGCGGCGGATTCGCCGCTGCCGGTTATGTCATCCAGCGGTCGAAATAATCGCTCGCCGCTGGCGGAGACTTCTGATGTCGGCCGCTCGTTAAATAACCGTGCCTGCTGGACGGCTGCGTTTCCACTCGAGCTCTGAGCACGTCCAATAACGACACTGGAGGTGAGCAGCGCGAAGATCAGCAACGCTTCGCATCCCCTGCCTCGCGATTGTTTTCGTGTGAAATTCATGACGTGCTCGATGGGCCGGCATCGTAGCGCAGGTCATTCGCGTTGGGAACTGCTCATTCCCCCGCTGGCACGAAGCGTCGGAAGCTGATAACTCTGCATGGATGCATTCCGATCGCCGCCGCCTCAAGTCGATCGCCCTGATCGTCGGGATCACCACGGCGGTGATCATGCTGCTGCATCTGTTCTACTTCGATCCGTTGCGGAAGGCCGAATACTACGTGCGCGATTTGCTCGCTGTTGCCGGCCGCAAGGCGCCCGTCGATCCGCGCCTGTTCTTTCTCGCGATCGATAAGCCGTCGGTGCACCCACTGGATTCGCTCTTCCCTGGCGAAATTACCGCGTCACAGGAGCTGACGTTGATGGGGAAGGGCTGGCCCTGGACGCGCGAAGTGTACGCGCTCGTGCAGGAGCGGCTCATGCGCGCGGGCGCCAAGGCGGTAATCTTCGATCTCCTTTTTCCGCAGTCAGCCCCGGGCGACGCGTTGTTCCGCGAAAAGATCGATCGTTATCGCAACCAGGTGGTGCTCGCCTGCGACTTCGTCTTCAGCCGCATCGGCGCGGCGATGCGAGCCGGCGTGGATATGCCTGCCGCGTCGCTTATAGAGCCAACGCAGCCGGTGGATCAACGCATCGGATTCGACACCCTGTGGCCCGATCCGGACGGCGTGTTACGACGCGTGCCGCTGGCGACGACGCTGCGGGAACTGGAAGGCTTTTCGCCTACTCCGTATGACGAGCATTATGAGTCACTCGCTGCGCGGACCGTGCGGCAGATCGGCGAGCCTGAGCTGCTGTCCGATGGGGAACCACGAGTTTTCCGTTACGCGGGCGGTCCGGGAACTTTCCCGGTTCACTCGATCTACGAGATGTTCGTGCCGAAGCTTTGGCACTCGAACTATCAGGACGGCGCAGTCTTTAAAGATAAGATCGTGATGGTCGGCCCCGAGGGAAGTTGGAGCCACGACGAACATCCAACGCCGTTCCGTCTGCAACCGGGCCCACGCGGCTTGATGGCTGGCCCGGAGATCCATCTGCAGGCACTGAACGCGGTGCTGCAACGGGAATACATCCGGGAGCTAAAGCCCTGGCAGGAGCTGCTGCTGTTTCTCGCGGCAGGCGTTCTCGCATTCGGCGTCAGTCTGATGGCGTCGGCATGGTCGCGAATCATCGTCGTCGTTCTGGCGGTCGCCGGATACGCGGTCGTGGCGATGCTGCTCTTCAATCACCCCGGCGTCTTCGTCCCGGTCGTCGCACCGGCGCTGATCGCGGTGATCGCGACGATCGGAAACGAAATCTCCGATTACCGCCGTGAACGTCAGGACAAAGCGCGACTGCGCTCGACGTTGGGCCAATATGTCGGCGAGCCGGTGGTCGAGCGGTTGATGGCCGACCCGTCGACGTATGTGAATGCGCTCGGCGGCGTGCGGAAGCCAGTGACTGTGCTTTTCGCGGACCTGCGCAATTTTACCGGCCTCACGATCGGGCGCGACCCAGCGGAGTTGGTCGAGCAGCTGAATGAATATTTCTCGCACATGACGGCCTACGTCATGGACAGCAAAGGCATGGTCGACAAGCTGATGGGCGACAGCCTCATGGCCGTCTGGGGGACTCTGCACACCGATGGCCCGAAAGCCGATGGGATTGCCGCCGTGCGTGCCGCGCTCGCGATGGCGAATTCGCTCAAATCGCTCAATGGGCTCTGGCGCGAGAAGGGCTGGCCCGAGTTTCGTTTCGGCATCGGCATCGCGCACGGCGAGGCGCTCGTCGGGAATGTCGGCTGCGCGCGCAAGATGGATTTCACCGCCATCGGGGACGTCACGAATGTGGCGTCGAAGATTCAGGATTTAACGACGGAGCTCGATTGCGAACTCGTGATCAGCGATTCGCTTGCCGCGCTCGTGAAAGATGAATTCGAACTCGCGGCTGCCGGACCGGTCGCGCTGAAAGGCCGGCCATTCGCGCTCAACATCTTCATCGTGCTCGCCGACAAGAAAACTGCTGGACGACTCGCCGCGGTGTAAGCCAGCTGCGGCGGCGTAACAACAATTCGCTTCGTCTTGTTTTGCGCCCGACTGACGCGGGACATTTCGGCTGCCGTCGGCTCGCGTTTTCCGCTTACTTTTTCTTGCCTGGCGCCGGCGTGGACGCTGCGGCCGGCTTCTTCTGGTTGCCAGACTTCTTCGCGCTCTGTTGAGCTTTCTTCTTCTGATTGTTCTTCGGATTGGAGTCGCCCATAAGACTTTTAGCTTGAGCGATCGTGTTCCGAAGACAAGTGGCGTTTAGCTGATCGCCCGCAGGTTTGCGGGCTCAGGGTTGCGCCGCTGCGGCTCGCGCTTCCTCGATCAGCGTGACCCGTTCATGCTCGCAATAGGCCCGCCAGGCGGTGTCGCTCTGATTGCTGCTCGATCCAGTCGTTTCGATCGCAAATCGTGGCACTTGGCTTTCCATGCGGTGGATGTCAGCTGCGAGTTGCGCTTTTACAGCAGATCGATGGTGCGCCGTTGCCGCGAGAAACATCCCAACGAAGAGCGCGATTCCCAAGCCGACGAGTAGAGCCGGCGTCCTTCTAGACTTCTGCATCATAGCCCCTTTACGAGCATAGGCAGTGCCATCAGGTGATCGGTTGCGCGTGAATCTTGCGGGGCGCCTAAAGGTGCGTCGCCGCATACGATCCGAGTTCCGCGCCTGGATTCGAACCATGAATAACGCCTCCAATGGGCGTTTCATTGCCCGGAGAAGAACATTTTGTCGGCACTTTGTTGCCAATACGAAAGCTATTTCCAACATGCTGCAGTGAATCCGCCCGGGGGTGGATGAGGCGACGGTGCGTCAGAGCATAAAGACGATTACGGCTTCACTACGCCAGTGAAAGGCAGTCGCCGCGACTGTATGCAGCAGCAGGGTCATTCGAAACGAAGTCCTTCGATCGGGTCAAGCCGGGACGCTTTCCGCGCAGGATAGTAACCGAAGAAGACGCCGACGCCCGCGGAGAAGAGAGCCGCAATAATCATAATTTTCTGTGAAAGCTGCATGTCCCAGTGGAGCGTGCTGCGAAGCACGTAGGACCCC
>JALYXP010000005.1 GCA_030947045.1 Verrucomicrobiota bacterium
CGGGTTCGGGTGTTAGGAAAAGAACGGTTGTGGCGCCGATCGAAACCTAAAATTTAAGCCCCATCCTAGCGCCGCGGGGTCCTTCGACTTCGCTCAGGATGACAGTTTGGAAAAACGAAAACGGCGCTCAGAAGAGCGCCGTGTTGCTGCCAAACTGCGCGAAGTCGCGCCGATAGCGGTGGCTATGCAGGATTGAAGCGGAACTTTGTTCGTCCGCGCTTGGCGTTCGCCTTTGCCTTCCGCTTCGTCTTTTGCGTTGGGGTTTCAAACGCGCGAAGGCGGCGCACTTCCTCGAGAATGCCTTCCGCGTCGAGCTTGTTCTTCAACCGCTTAAGCGCGCGGTCGACTGGTTCACCTTTGCGAACGATTACTTCTGGCATGGTAGTCTCCTGAGAATTTCTAAATACTGCCGGTTCCGACCGGTGAGCCGAGCCTACTAGGCCGGTTTCCGAAGGTCAACCCCCGTTGTTAATAACTTTCCTAGCGGGCGGGCGAGGCGGTGGGCGCGTTCGCTTTTTGGGTCACTTCGCGCCGAAGCGCGCTGGCACTCCCGCTCCGAAGTTTCGTCCACCAAAGAACGATCGGTGAGGCGATGAAAATCGACGAATAGGTGCCGACCACGACGCCAATGATAATCGCGAGCGCGAAATCGCGCAGGACGGAGCCGCCGAAGAAGTAGAGGCAAAGGATCGGGATCAACGTGACGCCACTCGTCAGCAGGGTGCGGCTCAGCGTCTGGTTGATGCTCTCGTTCATGATCTGCTCCGCAGAACCCTTGCGCCCGCTGGCGAAGCCTTCACGGATTCGATCATAGACGACGATCGTGTCGTTGATCGAATAGCCAGCGATCGTCAGCACCGCCCCGACCATCGTGAGGGTCAACTCGCGTCCGAGGAGCGAGAACACGCCAACCGTAATCAGCACGTCGTGCAACAGCGCGACGATCGCGCCGACCGCGAAGGAAAGTTCAAAGCGCAGCGTGACGTAAAGGAGAATGCCGAGAATACCGATGCCGAGCGCCCAGAGGGAACTCTTGGCTAACTCGCCACCGACCAGCGCACCGACGCGCTCCGAGCGTTCCACAGTGAAACCCGCTGCGGGCATCGCCGTCGTGACTTGCTGCTGGATCGACTCGCTGGTGTTGATCGGGCTCCGAACCGTGATGTAAGTCTTGCCGCCTTGCTGCGATTGCTGGATCGGCGCGTCATCGAGGTGCAGCGGCTTGATCGCTTCGCGGACGTCGTGCACCGAAACCGGCTGAGTGCTGCTCAAGGTCAACAAGTCACCGCCTTTGAAATCAACGCCGAAGTTGCGATCACCGCGGATCACAAAGGCAGTCGCGCCCGCGAGAATCAAAGCAACGGAAAGAGCGACCGCGATCGGCCCTCTTTTCAGGAAGTTTACGTGCTGCGACGAGATCAGGTGCAGCATCGTGATTTTCTTCACGCGGCCGGTATCGACAAACCAGCTCAAGAGGCTGCGGCCGACAATCAGCGCGGTGAAAAGGGAGGCGAGGATTCCGAGCGTAAGCGAGATCGCGAAGCCTTTGACCGGCCCGCTAGCCATCCAGAAAAGAATCGCGGCGGTAATCAGCGTCGTGACGTTGGCGTCGAAGATCGAACTGAAAGCTTTATCGTACGCCGCGTGTAGCGCAACTTTGAGCGACTTGCCGAGCGCGAGCTCTTCTCGGAGCCGCTCGTAAATCAGAACACTCGCATCCACCGCGATGCCGACGGTCAGGATGATACCGGCGATACCTGGCAGCGTGAGCACGAAGTGGAACATGGTGAGCGCGCCCATCAGCAGGACGATGTTTACCAGCAGCGCGAGGTTCGCGATCAACCCGACGAAACGGTAGTAGATCACTACGCAGAGCAGCGTAATCGCGAGACCGATCAAACCGGCAATGATGCTCGCCCGGATCGAGTCCATGCCGAGCGTCGGCGAGACGCTGCGTTCCTCTTCGATACTGACCGGGGTCTGCAACGGATTCTCAAGCACGCTCGCGAGGTTGCGAGCTTCGGCTTCGCCCATCCGTCCGCCGCTGATCATGGCGCGTCCGCCGTAGTATTTGGCGTTAATCGAAGGCGCGGACTGCACGGCGCCGTCGAGCAGAATAGCAAAACGCTCCTGGTAATGTTCGGCCGCGAGTTGATCGAACTTCTTCGCGCCTTCAGGGTTCATCTCGAGGCTGACCTGCCAATCGTTTTGGAACGCAGCGAACGCGTGCGTGATCTGATCGCCGGTCACGTCGGGACGTTTGTGCACGAGCAGTTTTTCCTCGCCACCGGGCTTCCCGTCCCTCCCCGGGAGCTTGTAAACGACCATGCGATAATCCGGCGGGATGATGCCTTCGCCGGCATCGATCTTGCGGATCATCTCGGCGTTCTGCGGATGCACGAGCGCGAACTCGAGCTTCGCGACGCGCGATAATTGCTCGCGCGCCTCCTGAATTTTCGCCGTATCGAGACCCGGGATCTGCACCAGAATTCGGTCGTTGCCGACGGGACTGATAACCGGTTCACCGCCGCCGAAATAATCGACGCGCTTGCGAATCACTTCGACCGCCTGCTCGAGCATCGGACGGGTGACTTCCTTGTCGGCCTGGACGAGCCGGATCAGGAACGAGGTGCCGCCCTGGATATCGAGACCGAGCGCGATCTTCTTCTTGGGCGGGTAAATTGTGACGATGCTGAACGCGACCAGCATCAGCATCAGCACAGTGGCGAGAGCGCGTTTCCGGGCGCCGTGATCCGTAGCGAAATACCAGCCGAACAGAATCAGCAGCGCGAGGCCGGCGACGAAAGTAAGAGCGGGGGTCATGGGAGTTATTCAGCTTTGACGACGTTCGTGACGGCAGACTTTTCCATCTCGATCTTCACGTTGTCAGCGATTTTCACGATCACGGTGCGATCTTTCACATTCGAGATCAGTCCGTGAATGCCAGAGGTGGTCACGACCTTGTCGCCTGTCTTCAAGGCAGAGACGACAGCGGCCTGCTCCTTCTGGCGGCGCATCTGCGGGCGGATCATCACGTAATACATGACGATGCCGATGAAGATGATCGGGAGGAAGCCGATGATGCCCGCTCCAGGGCTCGCAGCGGGGGAAGCCGCCTGTGCAAAAATGATCGTAAACATAGAGGTCGGGGCCGCGAACTGAAGCTCGCGCCGCTGGGGGAGCGGCGCTGGCAAGCGGGCTCTTATTCAACACTGTCAGCACGGAATTGCAAGGAGGCGCGACAGTGGAACGGCGGGGTCGCCGTTCACGCATCCGTCGCACGATAGGCGTCACGTTCGGTCATCCTGAGGCTGGCGACGCGCGCCGAAGGATCTCGCACGCGATCGAGCAGTTACGCTTCGTCGCGAGCAGCGATCGCCGGCGCTGCGGACGTCGGTTCGGATGACGCGCAATCGCGGATTGCAGGTGGGAGGTCCTTCATCGTCTGCGCGATTCAGGATGACGGACGAAATCGGACCGGAGCACCTTACGTTAATTACTTCAGCTCGCCCCAGACTGGTTCTTCGAGCTGCATTTCAGGCGCGTCGAGCTCGCTGCGATTGATCGCCTCGTATTGCGCCGCGACATCCGACCACGCGCGCAGCCTCAATGTCACGCGGTCGCCGGGGCGGAGCCGCGCGGCGGGCGTCCAGACGTTGTCGTGCATGCTGCTGAGGTAGACGAGCGACTGGAGCGATTCGCCTGTCTCCGCGCCGCTGACTTGCAGATCAACCAGATGTGCTGCGATGACGTGATCGCTGTAAGGGACCGTGCCCGGACGCGGCGGCGACGAGATCGCCGCGATCGTGCCGATGGCCTGCACTTCCTGGCCGGCTGCGACGGTGAAGAAGCCAGAAGGCGCCATTGTTCCGAGTGTCAGATCGAGCAGCTTCCAATTTCCAAACGCCAGCTCGCGCGCAGCAAATTCCCAGATGACCAGCTTCTTGCCGGCCAGCCTGTCGCGTCCGCGCGCCAGCTCGTTCGCGAGCATCTCGCGGGTGGCGAAGGCGCCGTCGCTATTCCGCAGGATGCAATCGAGCGGCCGACCGCCGAGGGCTGCGCTGAGATGCTCGGCGAAC
>JALYXP010000016.1 GCA_030947045.1 Verrucomicrobiota bacterium
GGCCAGATCCTGTCACGGCCTTCGTTCGTGATGATGCTGGTGAGGAACTCGCGTGTCGCCGGCGCGTGGTAGCCGCCCGGCGTCTCGTCACCGAGTAGTTCGTCGCATAAGCGCCGCAGCGTCGCGCGATCGTCGACATCGTACCACGTCGGCAGCAACTCGACTTTGACGCCTATCTCTTGCGCACGGGCGATTGTCTGTTCAGCCACGCGTTCGGTGCTCCAATCGATCCCTTCGAAGAGGCGCCGGTGAAGTTTTTTCATCCCGATGAGGTAATATCCGCCGTCGTCCGATGGACCGAAGACGATACGGTCGCCCGGTCCATGAAGTAGCTGTGCCGCGCGCGCGTACGCGTGTTGCGGCACCGTGGGGCTGTCGGAGTCGATCAGGCAAAGCGATTCGAATCCGACGTTAAACAGATCTTCCGCCGCGAGAATTAAACGCTCTCCGAAAAGATTCCCTCGTTGCGGCACTAGTTCGAAATTATGCGGCAGGATGTCCGCATAGACGCTTTCCTCACCGACCGGTGTGTAAACGCCGACGCCTCGAGCGGTGCCACCGGCGACAGTCAGCTCAATTGCCACCGTTGTGTCGCGCAGAAAACAGACGTTGAGCGCGGCTGCTTCTTCCGGCGTGAGCGGCGGGGAAAGGCGCGTCTTTACGCGACCGGCGCGCGGCACTTTCGTCATCACCGCGAGCGCGCAGAGACCCGGCGGCACTTGCGCGCCAGCCGCGGGCTCGAGGATGCGGTGCACGGGATTCATCAGCCGTGCTGTTTGGTTTTGAACCGCGCGATCGTCAACGCTTTTCGCAGAGCGCGTATTGATAGCGGCCGTCCCGCCAGATCCGCACGCTCGCCCACGGCTGAGTCGCGAAGAGCGCTTCAAACGCGGGCCGCTTAAGCACGGTCGCGTGACTTGGCTCGCTGAAGCCGCTGTTTATGCCTGTGACGCTGGCGATGCACCACATCGCGAACAGCGGCAGCGACGCCCAGACCGCATAACGCGGCTCTGCGATGACGCATTGGCCTCCGGACCGGAGAACGCGGTGCATCTCGGCAATGCCGCGTTCGCGGTCAGACAGCACCGTGAAGAGCCGGGCTGCGACGATCGCGTCATAACTGTCGTCCGGATGCGAGAGCTTGAGGACGTTGTCGGCCTTAAAGTGACAGTTCGGGAGCGCGGCGTCCCGTGCTTTCGCCCGCGCCCACTGCAGCTGGCTTTCGGAGCGATCAATCCCGACCACGGATAGCTCCGGAAATCGGGCAGCTAAGGCACACGAGTAAAAGCCCGGACCGCACCCTAGCTCGATCAGGCGCTCGCCAACCTGCGGAGCCCCGTCAGGCCAGAGCGCCCGCACAAACCGATTGGTGTCATCGCGGAAAAGCTTTTCGCGAAAAAGGATGTAAGCCCAGGCGAACCGCTCGAAGAGACTCTCGCGGACGTCCGGTGTGGCGCTGCTGGCTGGTTCACGGGCTGGCGAGGCGACGCGCGTGATTGCCTCTGCGGTAGCGGTCGACGCATACGCGCTCTCGTTTTCGACGACCGTGCTCATGATGCAGCCGTCGAACGGCGGGCGTTTTCGGTAGGTCGCGGTCGGTTGTTCACAACGCCTCTTAGGATACTTTATTAAACGAGAATTATCTCTTCTTAGTAAGCACGCGATACCGACCAATAAGTCGGCAGGTCACGAGGCGAAAGCACCGTGGCGCGGCACTGCGGATAACTCCTCGCGATTCCGTCGACAAAGCCGGTCGCAGAGGAGGCAGACGAATCCTGTTGGCCGGTATTCGATCTTGTTGGCTTCTTGTTGGTGAATCTTTTACACACAGGCATGCGCCGGTTTAGCATTTTCTCCGCGCTCGCCGTCGCGTTCTGCGCACTAGCGAAGCTTGTATCGGGAAACGAAAACGAGCCGAGTCTCGCGCGTATTCAACAGATCCTCGTGGGCAAAAGGATGGTGGATCTGACGCATCCGTTTGAGCCGGGAATTCCACGCTGGCCTGGTTTTCCGGACGAGAAACGGGAGCGGATTTACGGCTACGCCAAAGGGGAGGGCTCGAAGGGCGACGGTTTCCTAGCGGAGCTATACACGATCGTCGGACAGTGGGGCACGCACGTCGATCCGCCGGCACATTTCATCAAGGGGTTGCGCACGGTCGATCAGATCGAGCTCAAGGAGATGATCCTACCGCTCGTTGTGATCGATGCGCACGAAGAGGTCGCGAAGAATCCGGATTACACCCTGACGCTGGAGCGGGTGAAGAAGTGGGAAGCGGATCATGGTCCAATTCCGGCGGGATCATTTGTGGCGTTAAGGACCGATTGGTCGAAGCGTTGGCCAGGCGCGGAAAAGATGGACAACAAGGGAGCCGACGGAGTTGCGCACTATCCGGGCTGGAGCAAGGAAGCGCTGAAGTTCCTCTACGAGGAACGGAAGGTCACCGCGACCGGGCACGAAACAACGGACACCGACCCGGGAACAGCGACCTCGAAGGAAGACTACTCGCTCGAGACTTATGTGCTGAGCACGAACCACTACCAGATCGAGATGCTGGCGAACCTCGACCAGGTGCCGGAGTCGGGCGCGATCGTGTTTGCGACGTTTCCGAAGCCAAAGAACGGCTCCGGGTTTCCGGCGCGGGTCTTTGCGATTCTACCCGATTAACATCGACATCTCGTCGACGCGCGTGAACGATCGAAACACACCCTATGAACTTCCCTAAAAGCATCGGAATGATCCTGCTGGCCATCTACCTTATCCTGGTAGGTCTCGTCGGACTCGCAGGTCTTACTCTTGGCGCAGCGAGCATTCTCCTGCCGATCCTGGCGCTCGCGGCCGGGATCCTGATTCTGCTCGGCAAGTAGCGGGACGAAGGCGCGGCTACGCGCTCTTCGCCAGATATTTCCAGTTCCGCGGCTTCCCGTCGGCGAGCCATTGACCGATGTCGCCAAGCGCTCTGTGCGCGTCGTCTCGCGTTTCGCTTCGGTTAACCACTCGACATATTCGCGTTGCGCACTCGCGCTCAGACTTTCGAAAGTCTTCCGGGCCGCAGAGTTCTTTCTAAGCGCCGCGGCGAAGTAACCGGGCATCTCGAGAGGCGCTCGCGGCTTCGGTTTCGCACGGTCCGGAGATTTTACGCCGGCCTCATTCAGTTCAACGGCCTTGCGCACATAATCGAGGAGCACGTCATCGGGCGGTAGATCGGAAAGCTTCGTAATGCGGCCGAACTGTCCCGCTGCACCTTCGGCGGGGCCGTTGTCGCCAAAGATCAATTCGCTCTTCCAAAAGCCGAGCGAGCAGTGCGCTTTGAACGCCGCCATTCCGCACATCACGCCTTTGTGTTCGAAATGCGGCATACTCTACTTCAACGTCTCAACCACGTCTGGAGCGCCGGTGTGCACGAGCTTGCGAATGTGCTTCAGGATCGGCCGCGCGAACGGCGCTGCCGCGGCAATGTAGGCATCAATTCGAGGATCTGTGGTGGCCATGAGCAAGCGTTCGGAGGTTAGAGGGCAAACATATCAAGCTCGGCGCATGACTGTCGAGCGATCCACCACTAGCGGCGACGACAAGCACAACCAAAGCCCCCCGCGCGCGCGAAACAACCGGCACACACACTAATTTTTATGCCATTAACTGCACAGCCTTTCGCAAACGTAGATCAACTCCGTAAGCCTCTCGATACCGTCCGTTCAGTCCTGAACATCAACGTCACTTCGCCCGAGCGAGCTGGCTCCGTCGCGGCCGGCGCCGGACTGCTTCTTTACGGCGCGTCGCGGCGCTCGTTGCCGGGTCTTCTGCTCGCGCTCGTCGGCGGTGCGTTGATCCGCCGGGGTGTTACTGGCCACTGTGAGGCATACGAGAAACTCGGAATCAACTCGGGCCAGTTGAACAGCGAGAGCGGCGTCCGGGGCGATCGCGGGATTAAGGTGGTGAAGGAAATAACCGTCAGTCGCTCACCGCAGGAGGTGTATCACTACTGGCGGAATCTCGAGAATCTCTCGCGTTTTATGGAGCACGTGGAGTCGGTGCGGCAGCTCGACGGCAAGCGCTCGGCCTGGGTCGTAAAAGGGCCCCTCGGACACAACGTGGAATGGACCGCGCACATCATCAGCGATCGTGAAAACGAAATGATCTCATGGGAATCACTGCCCGGTGCGGATGTGCAAAATGCCGGGTCGGTCTGGTTCGAACCAGAAGGCGGTGGTTCATCGACGAAGGTGAAGGTGTCGCTCCAATATCTCCCGCCAGCAGGTGCGGTAGGCGCAGTGGTTGCGAAGTTCCTCGGGGAATCGCCCGAGCAACAACTCGACGCCGATCTCGGTCGCTTCAAAGAGTTGATCGAAGCGGGCCAGGCGGAAGCAGTCGCCGCCGGGCAGATGAACGGCGTGGCGTAAGCCACGCACCGACTACAGCAACGCTGCGACCGCAGCGTCGTGGACGGACGTGGCTTCGTTTTCGTTCGCGACAGTGACGTTCAGGTCTCGCAACAGGCCGTCGCTGATGCCGTAAACCCAGCCGTGAACGACTAATTCCTGGCCCCGTTGCCAGGCGTCCTGCGCGATCGTCGTGGCGCAGACGTTTCGGACCTGTTCGATCACGTTGAGCTGGCAGAGCGCATCGTGCGCAGCTTGTTCATCAGCCAGATTCAGGAACCGGTCGCGATGCTGTTCATAAACGTCCTGGATGTGCCGGATCCAGTTATCACAAAGCCCAATTCTATCTCCCCGCAGGGCCGCAAGCACGCCGCCGCAGCCGAAGTGGCCGCACACGATGATGTGTCGCACTTTCAAGACATCGACCGCGAATTGCATAGCGGAGAGACAGTTCAAATCCGTGTGCACGACGAGGTTGGCGACGTTGCGGTGAACAAATACCTCGCCTGGCAACATGCCGAGCAGCTGATTTGCCGGCACCCGGCTGTCCGAGCAACCGATCCAGAAGCAGCTCGGCGCCTGCTGTTGCGAAAGCTGATGGAAGAAATTCGGATCCTGCTTCTGAATACTCGCGGCCCACGCGCGATTATTCTCGAAGAGGTGGCTGAGCGAGCGGTTATCCATCGTTCAGACCGCGGCGCCAGCTATGGCATGTGCAAGGCCCGACGCACTGCGATCGTGAGATTGCCGCTCACGCGCATGCGATGCGCCTTCTGGAAACGCATCACCGCGTCAGTCACATCCGGCGAGTAATAGCCATCGATTGGTCCGCAATAGTAACCGGTCCGCTGCAGTGAAACCTGCAACGAGCCGACATACGCGCGGTCGTTCATCAGATCACGGCCTGACTTCGCGTAGTAGAACAAACGCCAGCGCTCCCGCTGCACCAGGTCCGTCTCGTTCAGCGTCCCCATCTGGTGTAACTGCCCCCACTCATCGCGCGGCGCGAGTGGATCGCCGTTATGAAAGTACGGCAGCTCGAACGCGGCCGCTGAACCGAGCGAAACAGTGAACACGAGCGCAGCGTAAAACAGTCGAAGCGATCTCATGCAGAAGCAATATCCTGCCGACGCAGCGCCCGCAACGAAACAACACCAGCGCGGCTTCAAACGGTCAACGTCTCCCCGACGCGCAAGCTCATGCCCATGATGCGGAAGATCTCATCGCGCTTCTCGAGGTAACGCGGCGAGTCGAGATCGCGCGGACGCGGCAGATCGATCTCGACGACTTGCTGAATCGTCGCGGGTCGCTGGCTCATCACGAGCACGCGGTCGGCGAGCTGCACCGCTTCCTCGATGTCGTGCGTGACAAAGAGAATCGTCTTCCTTTCCGTCTGCCAGATGCGCACGAGATCGGCCCGCATCTTTAAGCGGGTGATGAAGTCGAGCGCTCCGAACGGTTCGTCCATGTAGATGATGTCGGGATTCGCCGCGAGCGCGCGCGCGATCTCAACGCGCTGGCGCATCCCGCCGGAAAGTTCACGCGGGTAAGCTGTTTCGAAACCGGTGAGCCCGACCATCGCGGTGTAGTGCGCGACGATCTGCTCGCGCTCGGAAGCGGCCCGATTGCGCACGCCGAATGCGATGTTCTCCCGGACGCTCAGCCAGGGGAAGACACCATTCTCCTGGAAGACGAAGATCCGCCGCGGGTCCGGGCCGTCGACAGGTTGGCCTTCCACTAATACTTCTCCCGAAGTAGCCGGGATGAAACCGCCGACGATGTTTAGCAACGTCGACTTCCCGCAACCGCTTGGGCCAACCAGGCACACGAACTCGCCCGCAGCCACTTCAGCGGTGACGTTGTCCAGCACGGCGACAT
>JALYXP010000027.1 GCA_030947045.1 Verrucomicrobiota bacterium
AAACTCCCGAGATGCAGCTCGCTTCTCCCATCGCGAAAAAGCACGCGCGGATCGAGATCATTCCGTTGATCGACATCATGTTCTTCCTGCTCGCCAGCTTCATGATGGTGAGTATCAGCCAGACCACTATGAAGGGCATAAAAGTGCGGCTGCCCGAGGGAAGTTCAGGAATCACGCAGTCGAAGAAAAACTATGTCAGTTTTTCAGTTGATCGCGATGGCTACATCTACTGGGACAAAGACAAGATTAACTACGAGGACGTTCCCGGAAAGCTGCGCGGTCTCTACCAAACTGATCCAGAAGCGAAGATCTTTATTCGCGGAGACAACGAAGCTCTGCACGGAAACGTAACGAGGCTTTTAGATCAAATTCGCTCGACCGGATTCACAAAAGTCGCTTTTGAAATTAAGAGTGTCTCGGCAGCGAGCCTCCCAGCCGCCTCACAATAATCTGAGCTGAATATGGCAGGACCAGGACCACTTCTCTACAAGCCGCAGCCAAAGTGGCAGGTTGTCGCGGCGCTTGGCGCTGCTCTCGCGTTGCACGCCGCTGCGGTCGGCATCGCTGCGATCAAGCCGGTGGAGCCACCGGTCGAGGCATCTGATATTCCTGAAGCCGTCGCCGAAGTGACCTTTGAGCAGGCATCTCCGGAGCCAACGCCTCCGCCGGAGGAGATGGTCGAGCCCGAGCCACTCGATGCGCCTCCGGAGCCAATGACTCCTCCGGAGTTTGTCGAAGAGCAGCCAACGCCTCCGCCGAAACCTCGCACCACGCCGACCAAGCCAGCGGCACCGATTGCACGTCCGCAGCCGCAAGGTTTGCCGCGGCCTGCATCAATGTCGATGTCCTCCGCCAAGGCACAGGCTGTCAGCGCTCCGCGACCGGAGTATCCGTACGAAGCACGCCGATCGAAGCTTACTGGTAGTGGCGTCTGCATCATGACGGTGGACCCGGCGACTGGCGCGGTCACCAGTGCCGAAATGTCGCCGAGTACCGGCAACGCGATTCTTGATAACGCTGCCACGAGCGCGTTCCGCAGATGGCGCTTTAAGCCGGGCACTGTTTCGAAGGTCCGAACGCCGATCACGTTCACCATGACGGGCGCGCAGTTTTAAGGGTTTAGCACTATGAGAATGCGTTCACCACTGCCGAAGAAACATGCCCGAATCGAGATCATCCCGTTGATCGACATCATGTTTTTCCTGCTCGCGAGTTTCATGATGGTGAGCTTGAGCCAGACGCACATGAAGGGAATCCGAGTGGATCTTCCCGCGGCGAATTCACCGCCACCGCCGCCGAATCAACAGAAGGATTATGTCGCGATTCGAGTGACGGAGGGGAACTTGATTTATTTTGACAATGCGCCCGTGCAGGATGCCGAAGTTCTCCCGCGGCTCTATCAAATGCAGAAGGCGAATCCGGCGGTGAAGGTTTCAATCAGCGCGGAGAAGGCGGCGCTGCACGGTGACGTGATCAGGCTGCTGGACCGCGTCCGCTCGGCCAACATCCAGAAAGTCGGCTATCAGATCAAGACGGCTGAAGCGACTGGCGCCTCGGGGACGCTTCCGGCTCCATAACAGGCTAGGCGCTGTCGTCGGCCGTAGCATCTGCGGCCTGAAGCAGCCAGACGCGCAGTGCCTGTGTGGCTGACGCGCGGTGGCTGATCCGATTCTTTAATTCGGGACCTAGCTCGGCAAACGTTTGCTTGCATTCTTCCGGCGTGAAGACCGGATCGTAACCAAATCCATTAGTGCCGTTTCGTCGCCCGGTGATGCGCCCTTCGATGCTGCCTTTGAAGCTCGCAAGCTCCACCCCCGCCTGCGCCACAACGAGAACACACTGAAAGCGCGCGGTGCGTTTTTCCGGCGCAACGTCCCGTAACGCCGCCAATAACTTTGCGACATTCTGCTCGTCGCTGGCGTGATCGCCGGCATATCGGGCGGAGTAAACTCCCGGCGCGCCGCCGAGTGCATCGACTTCGATGCCGGAGTCATCGCCGACAACCAGCTGCGACACGAGATGCGACGCAGCGATCGCTTTGATCGCAGCATTGTCTCGGAAAGTCGTGCCGGTCTCTTCGATCCGAGCAGATGGCGCGCACGACGTCAGATCGCTAACGGTGAATTCCGGCCCCAGGATAGACGCAAATTCCGCGGTTTTGTGAGGGTTGTGGGTCGCCACCAAAAGCTGAATCACGGCGCTGACTCTAGGTTCACTGCCGGACAAAATTCGAGCAGCATTCGCGACAACACCCGGAATGCTGTTAAAGCTTTATCTCCCTGATGAGCGAACGCCGGAAGCCATACCCGTTTCACGAGATCGAGCCGAAGTGGCAACAGCTGTGGGATGCGAATCGCTCCTTCCATGCGCGCAATCCCGGCGACGCCGGTTTCGATCCCGCGCAGCCGAAGTTCTACATCCTCGATATGTTCCCGTACCCGAGCGGCGCGGGTCTCCACGTTGGCCACCCGGAAGGCTACACCGCGACTGACATCGTCGCGCGCTACAAGCGCATGCGCGGCTTTAACGTCCTGCACCCGATGGGCTGGGACGCGTTCGGGCTACCCGCCGAGCAATACGCGATCAAAACCGG
>JALYXP010000029.1 GCA_030947045.1 Verrucomicrobiota bacterium
CCGCCACCGATCAGCTCGATGTCGCGGGCGGCGGGAAGGACGACGTGGGGATCGAGGTTGATCACGGCTGCCGTAGTGGCGAGAGGATAGAGTGGGTGCGCCGCGTAATATTCCGAGCCGAGCAAGCCCTTCTCTTCCGCGGTCCATGCGGCGAAAACGACGGTGCGCGCAGGCGGCTCGGCGTTCTTGAAGGCGCGCGCGATCTCGAGCAGTTCGGATGTGCCGGTGGCGTTATCGACCGCACCGTTACGGACGGCGTCGCCCGTCTTGTCGGGACCGTTCTGACCGTTTGCATCCCAATGCGCGCCGTAGAGGACAAACTGGTTGGGCTGCGCGGCGCCGGTGATTTTCGCAAGCACGTTGTGGCTGACGAATGGGGTCGCCTTCAGGTCTCCGCTGGCTGAGATCGACGCGCCTGCGATCGGGAAAGCGCGAAACTTCGGATCGCGCGCTCGTGTTTTTAGAGTGGCGAGATCGAGTTTCGATTTCTTCAACAAGTCGTTTGCGACTTCTCCGTTGATCCACCCGCTGAATTTCAAGGGCGACGGGTTCAAAGGCGCGAAGGCGACCGCAGGCAAAGCATCGCCACTCCCGAGCTGCGAGAACGGATAACTCGCGGCTGCTTCTTCGTGGATGACGAGCACACCGACGGCACCGGCTTTCGTCGCCATCTCGAACTTCACTCCGACCCGCCCGGAATACGCCATCCGACGACCTTCGAAGCCGAGATCTTTGCCCGCCTCGAAGTCAGGATCATTCGCAAGCACGACCGCAATTTTACCGGTCATATCGACGCCGTCGTACGCATTCCAGCCGAGTTCTGGATTGACAACGCCGAAGCCAGCGAAGACGAGCGGCGCGTCGGTGACTTCGGTGCGTTCAGGATTGCGAAGCGCGAGGGTGGCGTCGCGGCCGAGCTCGAGCGGCATAGTCTTTCCACCGACCTTCAGCGCCAGCTTCGCGCCGGGGAGACGATCGAGCCGCACAAGCGGCACATCCTGATACCAGCCGCCTTTTTCGCCCGCCGGTTTGAGGCCCGCTTTCGCGAACGCATTGGCGAGGTAGGCGATCGTTTTCTCCTCGCCGGTTTCGCCCGGGCCGCGTCCCAGGAATTCGTCAGACGAGAGATTCTTCACATCCTCTTTAATGTGCTCGGCGGAGATCGGTGCGCCGGCGAGCGCTGCTGCATGGAAAAGCGCGACCGTAAGAAGAAGCAAAGCGACGGGGAGAGTTCGTTTCATAGGCGCGGATACAACGAATGCCTGCGCCGCGGTTCTGCAAGTGAGGTCCGAAGCGCTTCGCTCCAGGCAACGATTCGGCGCTTACAAAGCGCCGCTACAGAAGAGGCGATCCCTCGAACAAACGCCGCACGTCGCTTTTCGACAGCACCCGTTTGTCTCCAGCGCGGAGTTCGCCGAGCGGCAGTTGGCCGATCTGCACGCGGATCAAGCGCAGCGTGGGATGCCCGATCGCCGCGGTCATTCGCCGCACCTGATGATTTTTGCCTTCCACTAATTCCAGCGCGATCCACGCATCTGGGACATTCTTGCGAAACCGGATCGGCGGATCGCGCGGCGGCGGTGTCGGCTGTGGTTCGAGCAGAAAGGCGCGGCAGGGAAGCGTGCGGCGGCCGCCGAGAGTCACGCCTGCTTCGAGCTGCTTTAGCGCTTCCGCAGCGGGAGCGCGTTCCACCTGCGCCCAATAAGTGCGCACGTGTCGGTTAACTGGATCGAGGAGTCGCGTATTCAGTGCGGCTTCATCGCTGAGGAGTAAGAGCCCTTCGCTTTCGGCATCCAGCCGGCCGACGGGATAAGCACCCGGCGGGAAGTCGAACTGCGCGAGCGTGCGGTGCTTCGATCCGTCAGGGGTGAACTGCGAGAGCACTCCGAACGGTTTGTGGAAGGCAATGATCATCCGCGGTGCCGCGCGTCGATCGTTGGCCACGACGCCTACTGTAGCGCGTAGACCTCGACCAACGCGGTTCCGGTGGTGTCTCCGACGCCACGCACAATTGCGGTGTAGGCGCCGGCACGCGCGCTCAGCACGATGGCCGATTCGTTGTCGGCCCGCGGCGGAATCCCCGTCTCCTCGATCTCCTTTGGCGACGTCGTCCGCCAGTCGTCATTCGCCGCTATTTGCGCGCCGTTTGAATCGAACAACTGAAGAGCTGGATTCTGCAATGAATTCTGAATGCCGGATTGCGCGAGCGACGGCCCAATCGCCCGAGCCATGATTTTTCCGAAGCCGCCGCCTTGATCCGCGACGATAAAGCCGGCGATCAATGCGTTATCGTCTGTCCCGACAAATCCGCGACTGCTGATATTTGCGAGCGTGGACGTCGCGGCATCACCTCCAGTCAGATCGTAAACCTCTACCAGGCCGATGCCGGTTGTGTCAGCCTTGCCGCGGAGGAGCGCAGTGTAGGTGCCGGGTCTTAGGGTGCGGACGAGGGCAGACTCCCGCGCGTTCGTCGGAGCGAGGCCTGTTTCGCTGATGCCGACCTCAGTGGACCAGTCGTCATTCCCGCCGATCGAGGCGCCGCTCGCGTCAAAGAGCTGCAAGGTCGGGTTCGCTAGCGTGCCTGAGACTCCGGCTGCGCCGAGCGAGGGACCGAGGCCGCGGATCACGATCTTCTTCGGGTCGGTGCCTGAAATAATGAAGCCAGCGAAGAGCGCATTGTCGCCGGTGAGGACAGCTGCGCGAGTCGAGATGTTGCGCAGCGTGCCGGTCGGCTTCGACGGCAGTTGGTATACAGTGCCTCCACCTAGCGGCCCATCTTGAGCAAGAGTGCCGTAGAGCAAACCGTCCGTCCCCTGGAGAAGCGCGGAAGGAGCATTCCCCTCTGCCGTGCCGTTAAACTCATAGAGCTTCGTTAACGAACCAATAAACGTGCAAGAGAAGACGTTGTCCGGACCGGCCGGGATGTACCCTGCGCGCGGGTGAGTAGAGATGCCATACAGCCTCCCATCTTTGCCGGCGATCAATCGAGTGATGTCCAACGAGAGACTTCCGAAGGCGCCATCTGTTCCATCCAGCTTTAGACCAATCAGCTGGCCCACAGCATGCTGGTCGTGCGGAAGGTTCTCGCCGGAAATCGCGCAGTAGAGATTGCCGTCGGAACCCTGCACCAGCGCAAGAGGTCGACGCGGTGAAAAGATTCCGAATTCGAAGTTCCTGATCGTTGTTAAGCTACCCGATGGGCTAAGGCGGAAGAGGGTGCCAGCGCGATTCGTACCGCCGACCGAGGTAAGTCCATACAGATTGCCGTCAGTCGCATGCACCAGGCTTAACGGTCGGCCGCCATCAGCGCCGCCGCTAAACTCATAAAGCTTCGCCACGGTGCCGTCGGCAGCGATTTTGAAAACGTAACCGGAGCCGCGGTCGTCGCCTCCAGTCGTGCCGTAGATGGCACCGTCGCGACCGGAAATCAGCGT
>JALYXP010000062.1 GCA_030947045.1 Verrucomicrobiota bacterium
CGGATCGGCACGAGGCCGATGCCGAGCTCGTAGGCGACCGCGGACCCAAACAGAAAGCCGCGCGCGTCGATGCAGACCACCTTATCGATCTCCATCTCGCGGCAGCGCGCGAGAAAAAGATCAATCGCGCTGCGGAATAAATGTCCATCGCAAAGGATCGGCGTGATGTCTTTGAAGATGATTCCCGGCTTCGGGAAATCCGGCACATCACGGACGGCGTCGCGGAGATCACTGGTCGCGTCGGAGTTCATGCGCAGATGCTACCGGCGCACTCTGAAACGTCAACGGAGAGGCAGCGTGAGCGGCATGGAAACGGCTCCTGCTTCGCCACGATGCTGATCTTGACTTTGCGCGGCCGCTTCAGGCAGACTGGGATTCTGTGCACATAACGACGAATGGCGCGCTGCTGAAAGGCACGCTTGCTGGGGTGATCCTCCTGCAAGCCTATAGCTTCGCGCCCGAGCCGCTAGGGAAGACGCAGCTGCCGCCGGAGACATTTGCGCGCGCGGTGGAGAACAAGAACGCGCTGCTCGTCGAGCATTGTTTTGCGGAAGGGGTGAATGTCAACGCGCTCGGTGCGGATGGTCGTTCGCCGTTGCTCGTCGCGACAGAGCAGCGCGATCGTGAACTGATAAACCGCCTGCTTCAGGCAGGCGCGGATGTTGCCTTGGCTGATGCTTCGGGGACGACGCCGATGATGCTTGCGGCGGAGCAGGGCGACCTCGATTTGCTGCGGACCTTCCTTGGTCGGTCGGCGAAACCGGAAGCGGTCGATGCCGAAGGGGGGACCGCTCTGCAACGCGCGATTGCCGCCGGTAAGTTCGAAGCCGCTGAGCTCCTGGTACAATCGACGACGACGCTCCCAGCCGCGACGCCGGATGGGCGGGATTTCGTGGCGGTCGCATGTGATACGGGCAGCGCGCTGTTAACCAAAGCGGTCCTCGCTCGCGCCCATAACGCACTCGACTGGACGCCCAGTAGCCGTCATGCTCTCACCGTCGCGCTTGCCTCGAGGGACGCAGAGTTAACGAAACTCCTCCTCGCGAAGCACGCCGCGCCGCCGAGCGTTGAAGGCCGCGCGATCCCACTTTTGGCGCATGCGATTGTCAGCGATGATCGCGCTCTGTTCGATGCGCTGCTGGCCGCCGGAACCGATGCCAACGTGCTGGTGCCCGCCGGTGCGGATAAGGAATTCCTGACGCTGCTCGGATCGAGCTACATCCGAGATTATGTGAAAGCGGACGACGGGATTACGCCGTTGATGCTCGCGGCAGGCTTTGCCAAGCCCGAGTACGTGCGGGCTTTGTTGGATGCCGGCGCGCATAAGAACAACATGACCACGCGCTACAAAATGATGGCGCTCTACTTCGCCGCGCGGACCAATAAATGGAAGAGCGTGCAGATGCTTCTCGGCAGCGGAACAACTCCCGAAAAGCTCCGGATCGAGATCTCACTCGCGAGCCAACGCGCCGCGATCATCAAGGACGGAGAGGCGATTTTTCAGACTGCTTGCTCGACCGGCCGCGCGGGTTATTCGACACCAGCCGGGCAGTTCGTAATCACCGATAAGGAGCGCAGTCATAAGTCGACGATCTACCACGTCGAGATGCCGTTCTTTATGCGGTTGAATTGCCGCGACTTCGGCTTGCACGCGGGCGTCGTGCCGAATTATCCGGCATCGCACGGTTGCATTCGGCTGCCTTCGGAAGTGGCGCAAAAGCTCTTCTCCGAGATCCCGGTCGGCACCGTGGTGATGATCAACTAGCGCGGTTCAGCGGCGTCCGCCTTCCTGTCATCCCGAGCGAAATCGAGGGACCCCGTTGCGCTACCAGCGGAGCTGCTCCTGATTCACCGGGGTTCTCCACTTCGCTTCGCTCCGGTCGAGATGACGTATTGCAATACGTCGAATGACGCCACGGGGTCTCTCCACTCCGCTTCGCTGCGGTCGAGATGACGTTGCGGCGGCGGAACGCGTCCGGTAAACTCCCGCCCCGCATGGATCGCTTGTTTCTCGTCGCTGCTACGGTCTGCTTTTTGGCCGCGGTCGTGCGCACGCTGCTGGCTGTCCGCGAAGGGATCTTTCGCCCCGGGCCATTTAACTTCATCGCGATCGCTTCCGGATTCGTCCTACAGAGCATCTTTCTGTGGCTGCGCGGACAGGCGATCGGCCGATGCCCGATCACAAATCTCTTCGAAGTCTTTGTCTTCCTCGCCTGGTCGATCGTCTTAATCTACATGCTGGTCGGGTCGGCTTATCGATTATCGCTGATGGGGGCATTCACGGCGCCGCTGGTTACCGCGGTCCAGGTATTCGCCCTTTTGGCTCCAATCGACACGCCGCATCAGCTCCGCTCAGGAGCCAACCCGTGGCTCGAATTTCATGCTTCGCTCTCGATGATCGCCTACGGTGCGTTCGCCCTCGCCTGTGTAGCTGGCCTGATGTTTCTCGTGCAAGAGCGGCAGCTCAAGACCCGGCAATTGCACTCCATCTTCCAACATCTTCCGCCGCTCCACGATCTCTTCGCCGTCATCACCCGACTGCTCTGGGCGGGTTTCGCGCTTTACACCGCCGGCCTCGTCAGCGGCTTTTTCACCGGACAACCGTTGCCGCTCGTGAAGATGATTTGCGCCTTCGCCGTCTGGCTGCTTTACGGACTGATTCTTCACGGCCGCCATCTGCGTCGTCTGGCGCCTAAACGCATCGCAGCCCTCTGCATCTTCGCGTTTAGTGCGGCAGTCGCCGTTCTCTGGGCGATCACCTTCGTCTCGGCCCCGCGTTCACTCTGATGCACCTGTTCTGCGTCGGCATCAGCCATCACACTGCAGACGTCGAAACGCGCGAGCGCTACGGAGCCGGCTCACCGTCCGCGCACCGGCTGACCGGCGGTTGCGCAGAATCTCTTCTGCTCGACACCTGCAACCGGGTCGAGCTCTACGGCGCGTCCCAGGCTCCGGTCGCGACGTCTGAAATTGCAGGAGCGCTACTGCGGCGCGCTGGCGAAAGTGAAGCCGCGGCTCCGGATCATTTCTACCGCTACGAAGGCGAAGAATGCGTGCAGCACCTTTTTCGCGTGGCGTGTGGCCTGGACTCGATGGTCATCGGCGAAACCGAGATTCTCGGACAGGCGAAGAAAGCATACGAAGCAGCACGAACATCGGGCAGCGCGGGACCGTGCCTGCATCGTCTGTTTCAGCGCGCCTTCCGTGTTGCAAAGCAAGTGCGTAGTCGCACCGAAATTACGCGCGGGAGTGTCTCCGTAGGGTCGGTTGCGGTGGATCTTGCCGGCAAGATTTTCGGTGATCTGAAGGATCGCCGCGTCCTGTTACTCGGCGCTGGTGAAGCGAGCGAGCGCACCGCCCGCGCCCTCGCCTCGCGTGGTGTTGTCGATCTGCGCGTAACCAATCGCTCTGCAGAACGCGCGGATGCTTTGGCAGCAGCGATCAACGGCCGAGCGATTCCTTTCGCCGATTGGCAACAACAATGCGGCGAGATCGACATCCTCCTTACCTCGACGGCGTCGGAAGAGCCGATTGTGACCCGCGAGATGTTAGCGCCGATTATTCGCGCGCGGCTCGATCGGCCGTTGTTCATCATCGACATTGCAGTCCCTCGTGATGTCGCGCGCGACGTCAATGAGATGGACGGCGTTTATCTCTACGACATCGATTCGCTCCGTTCGATCGCGGACCAGTCGCTCGCGCTGCGCCGGCAACAAATCGCCGCGGGCGAGGAAATCATCGCGGAACACGTTTCCGAGTTTAGCCGCTGGCTGGGCGGAGCGAGGAGCGAGCGCGGTGCTGATCGCGAGGCGCACACTGCTGTTGCTGAGCAGCCGCTGCGTCCTTCGGAGATTTAATCGCGACGGATGCGTGCGCCGAACACCATTGTCCTCGGAAGTCGGGGCAGCGCTCTCGCGCGGACGCAGGTCGGGTTAGTCGACCACGCATTGCGGATCGAGCGGCCTGATCTCGCCATGCGCGTGGAAATCATCATTACTCGCGGCGACGAGGAGCGAGCAGCGAACGAGCAGCCGATCGATCGCAAAGCGGGTCGCAAAGGGATGTTTACGAGTGAGATCGAACGGACGCTGCTCGCCGGCGAAATCGATGTCGCGGTCCACAGCGCGAAAGATCTGCCGAGCGAGCAAGCTGCGGGGCTGCAGATCGGAGCTGTTCTGCCGCGGGCCGCAGTCGATGATATTCTGATGACAAAGATTGCCTCTGGCCTAGCTGCGTTGCCGCCGAATGCGGTAGTCGCTACTGGCAGCGTGCGCCGCGAGTATCAACTGCGCGCCGTTTGCCCCGATTTTCAGATCGTTGATCTCCGCGGCAACGTACCGACGCGTATTCGAAAACTTGGGCAAAATTCGTGGGACGCGATTGTTCTTGCGCGCGCGGGTTTGGAACGGCTCGGCTTCGATGTCGCGTCGGGAGTGATCGAATTCGAAGAAGCGAGTTATCACTGTCACACGTTATCGTCGCCTGACTTTGTTTCGGCGGGAGGGCAGGGGATTGTCGCGCTGCAGGTGCGGAGCGATGATGCGGAAACCGTGCGCGCGGTTCGTGCAGTAAACGACGCTGAGACGCTAACATGCCTCGCCGCTGAACGTGAATTTTTGCGGCAACTGGATGGAGACTGCGATTCACCGGTTGGTGTATTGGCAACAATACGCGATCGCAGGATCAGTATGCGCGCGCAGGTGTTTCATCCGCCGTCTACGAAAGCGTTGCATGCTGAAGTGGAGGCAGTGGCGGAAGGCGTCGATATTGGACGTCTCGCAACAGAGCTGATGGAGAAATTGAATGGCGGATAAAAAACAACCGGCCGGTAGATGCATGCTGGTCGGCGCAGGGCCCGGTGATCTCGGACTCGTCACGTTGCGCGCGAAAGAGTGCGTCGAACAGGCGGAGGTGCTGATCTACGATTACCTCTGCAATCCCGAGATGTTGAGGTGGGCGCCCGCGACTGCCGAGAAGATCTATGCGGGGAAAAAAGCAGGCGAGCACACCCTCTCGCAGGATGAGATCAATGCGTTGCTCGTCGAGAAGACTTCTGCCGGAAAAAGTGTCGTGCGGTTGAAAGGTGGCGACCCGTTTGTCTTCGGCCGCGGCGGGGAGGAGGCGCAGGCGCTGGCCGCTGCGGGGCTCTCGTTCGAGATCGTTCCTGGGGTCACGTCGGCGGTCGCTGGCCCGGCCTACGCGGGAATTCCGGTTACGCATCGCGGGAACACCTCGCACGTCACGTTCTTCACTGGCCATGAAGACCCGTCGAAGAGCGACAGCTCAATCGATTTCGCGGCGCTGGCGCAGCTCGGCGGCACGCAGGTGATGCTGATGGGCGTGGAGCGCTTGGAGACGATTGCGAACGAGATGCGCGCGAATGGAGTCCGAGCAGATTTACCGGTGGCACTGATCCGCTGGGCGACGACCGCGCGGCAGCAAACATTGGTGGGCACGCTCGAGAACATCGCGCAGCAAGTAAAGGAAACCGGGTTTTCCGCACCGGCGGTAGCGGTGTTTGGCGATGTCGTGTCGTTACGCGGTGAGCTGAACTGGTTTGAAAATCGTCCGCTCGCGCGCAAACGCATCGTCGTCACCCGCACTCGCACGCAAGCCGGCGCGCTGACGAGCCAGCTAACGCTTCTGGGAGCCGACGTGCTGGAACTTCCGACGATCCGGATCGAGCCACCTAGTGATCTGCGCGCTTTTGCGCAACTGGTGCAGGATTCGCACGCGTATGACTGGATCGTCTTCACGAGCCCGAATGGCGTGAACTCATTTTTCGAGCTGTTCTACAAGCTCTATGACGACGCTCGTGAAATCGGTGCGGCGAAAATTGCCGCGATCGGGCCGGCGACCGCGCAGCGGATCAAAGAATTCCACATGCATGTCGATTTGCAGCCGACTGACTTCGTGGCCGAGGGTCTGGTGCGGGAGTTCAAGAAACAGGGCGGCGTAGAAAATCTCCGGATTCTTCTCGCGCGGGCGGAAAAGGCGCGGGACGTGCTACCGAAAGAGCTCTCTGCCATGGGGGGAATTGTAGATGAAGGCCTTGCCTACCGAACGGTGCCGG
>JALYXP010000082.1 GCA_030947045.1 Verrucomicrobiota bacterium
GCGTCGAGCTGCTCGGCCGCAGCCCAGACCACATCGAGAGAGCGATGGTCGAGATTGCGGCATTCGGGCTCGTGACAATGCTCGTTCGCATCGACATGCGTGCCGATCTGCGCGCCGCGAAAGCCGAGCTCACGGACGCAGCGTTCCAATTCGCCGGCCGCCAAATCGGGGTCCTGCAACGGCACCGTCGCGAGACCGGCAAAACGCGTCGGATATTCGCCGACAATCTCGGCGATGTGATCATTAAGCCGACGCGACAGGTCCAGCGCGTCCGCCGGTTTAGCCCAGTAGCTGAACATCACCGGCACGGTCGATAGCACCTGCATCGAAACGCCGGTGGCATCCATCTCCTCGATGCGGCGCTTCGGATCCCACGTGTTGTCGCCGATCTCCCGGAAGACGCGGTCGCCCATCATCATGCGCGCGCAGCACGGCTTATGATGCTCCAGGCGGATGAAGCCCGGGTAACCGTACTTCGCATCGAGGTCCGGCCACTCGCGCGGCAGGATGTGCGTGTGCAAATCGATCTTCATGGATCGAGCAGTCGGCCAAGAGCGTGCCGCACCTAGAACGGCTTCACCGGCTCCGCCTTTTGCACCTTATGGCCGCAGCGCTCGCAAGTGCGGCGCGCATCGTTATTCCAAAAATCGACCATTGCCTGGCTGAAATGCTGCACAATATCCGCGCAATCGAAGTGGATGTCTTCCACCAGCGCCTCGCAATTCTCGCAGTAGAAAATGACGTGCTCAGTCTCTTCCGGCGGACGTCGACGCTCGACCACGACGCCGATCGTGTCGGGCGGACGGACCGGGGCGTGCGGCACATTCGCGGGGATGAAGAAAGTCTCACCCTCGCGCACAAGGTGATCCACGATGTGATCACCTTCACGAATCCGCACTTTGATGTCGCCTTTCAGTTGATAGAAATACTCTTCGGAATCGACGAGGTGAAAGTCGTTTCGCGCGTTCGGCCCTACGATAACCATCACGAAAAAATCGCGACCATCGTAGAGGTAGCGGTTGCTGACCGGCGGCTTGAACAGCTCGCGATTTTCCTCGATCCACTTTTGCAGATTGATCGGCGGCAACACCGATGATTGCCCGCTGGTCCGCGGCGCCGCGGGTGGCGCTTCAGCTAGTTCAGCCATGCGACGAGGCTATTTCCGCGCGCCCAGACCGTCAAACCATCCTCGCGCGTTGACGCACGCCGCCCCGCAGAGTGACTATCGGGCATGCCCCCGCTGACTTACGCGAACTATCTCGACCTCGAGAAGCTCCTCACGCTGCAGAAGCCGCGCTCTACGCCGGCCGAGCACGACGAGATGTTGTTCATCATCATCCATCAAACCTATGAGCTCTGGTTCAAGCAGCTGCTGCACGAGTTCGAGAAAGTGAAGGTGGACTTCTCCAGCGGTCGCTTGTTTGACGCGATCCATTCGTTCAAACGCGCCCGCACCATCATGAAAACGCTCGTCGGCCAGATCGATATCCTTGAGACGATGACGCCGAGTTCCTTCTCGAGCTTTCGCGATCGGCTCGACTCCGCATCCGGCTTTCAGTCCATCCAGTTCCGCGAGCTTGAGTTCATGCTCGGCTACAAACGGGCGTCGACCTTCACTCATGTGCCCGCAGATATGCCTGGCTTCGAGCGGCTAAAGCAACGGCATGGCGAACGCAGCGTGATCGATCACTTCTATGACTTCCTCGCTACCCGCGGGGCGGCGATCCCGGATGACTTGGAGAAGCGCGACCTCACTCAGCCAAACGCCGCCGACGAGCGCATCCAGGCAGCCATCCTCGATCTGTATAAGACTTCTCCGGAAGTTTCGATCCTGCTCGAGCTCATGACCGACTTCGACGAAGGGCTGCAGGAATGGCGTTATCGCCACATCAAATTAGTCGAACGCACCATCGGCGCGAAGAAAGGCACCGGCGGCTCGCCAGGCGTCGGCTTTCTGAAGGAATCGCTCTTCAATCCCATCTTCCCGGACCTGTGGGCGATCAGGCTGGAGATGTAGCGCTCGCGACGCGGCGCGTTGATGAAGCGGCGCATCACTCTTAAGGTCTCGCTTCCGATGACCGAATCACCATCAATGGCCGCGGCGCAGCAGCTCGATGCCGCTGATCCGCTCGCGAAATTCCGCCAGCGCTTCTTCGTGCCGGAAGGGCAGATCTATCTGGACGGTAATTCCCTGGGCCTGCTCTCGCACGATGCTGAAAAAACGCTCCTGGCAGTGTTAGAGAAATGGAAAACGGGTGGCATCGGCGGCTGGCTGGAAGGCGATGCACCTTGGTTCACGATGGCCGAGACGCTCTCTGCCCGCGTGGCAAAACTAGTGGGCGCGGAAGCGGACGAGATCGCGATCGCAAATTCGATGACGATCAATCTCCACCAGCTGCTCTCGACGTTATACAAACCCGATGCGAAACGGCGGAAGGTGCTGATCGATGCGCACAGTTTTCCGACAGATCGGTATGCGTTGCGGAGTCATCTGCGGCTGCGCGGCCTCGATCCGGATGAGAACATCGTGATCGCGCCAGCGGGCGATTCGCGGTTCCTTGATGAAGGGGAAATCGAGAAGGCGCTGGAGAATCCCGAGCTGCAAATGGCGCTTTTCCCGTCGGTTGTTTATACGACGGGTCAGCTGCTCGATCTGGATCGTCTCTGCCGCTCTGCGCGTGCAAATGGCGTGCTGATCGGGATCGATATGTCCCACTCCGTTGGCGTGATGCCGCACTCGCTGGATGAATGGGGAGCGGATTTCGCCGGCTGGGGCCATTACAAATTCATGAACGCCGGACCCGGCTCGGTCGCCGGATTATTCATCAATCGGCGCCACTTCGCGCCCGACGGCCGGGTCGACGCCGGACTCGCCGGTTGGTGGAGCGTGCACAAGGAAAGCATGTTCGAGATGTCGGATGAATTCTTTCCCGGGATTGGCGCGTCGGCGCTCCAAATCGGTACGCCCGCGGTCTTGAGCATGGCGCCGATCGATGGTGCGCTGCGCCCGATCGAAGAAGCGGGGCTGGAAAGCATCCGCGCGAAGTCCGTCGCGATGACGGAGTTCATCATGCGAATCGCAGACGCAGAACTGGCTGATCTTGGATTTCACATCGGTACACCGCGCGATCCGGAGCGACGCGGCGGACATGTCTCAATCGTGCATGAAGATGCGCAGCCGATGTGCCTCGCCTTGCGTGCACGAGGCGTAATGCCGGACTTTCGCAAGCCCGATGTGATCCGCGTGGCGCCGGCGCCCCTCTACAACACCTTTACGGAATGCTGGGAAGCGTTGCAGATTCTGAAGGAGATCGCGGTCACGCGCTCGTATGAGGAATTCGCCGGACGAGTTTCGCTGGTCACCTAATGGAAATTTTCGACATCTCGCGCACGCTTTCCGCCGAGCTTCCGCCGTGGCCGGGCGATGTGCCGTTTCAGTATCGGCTGAATGGCAGGATCGCTGAAGGATCGAGCGTCAATGTGGGCGCGATCGACATGAGCCTGCACAACGGCACGCATGCCGACGCGATGTTTCACTTCGAGGACGACGGCTGGACGATGGAGCAGGCGGAGCTCCTAACCTACTTCGGTCCCGCAGTCGTGATCGATCTCGCGAGCAAATACGCTGGCGACGGAATGCCGCAGATCACGATCCAGGATCTGTCGCCAATCGCTGACGAGCTCCCAAAGTCGCCGCGTTTATTGCTGAAGACGAACGTCTGGTCTGACTCGCACACCTTTCCGAAGCAGATCCCAGTCATCGCGCCAGATGTGACGGCTTGGCTGCAGGCGAGGGGCTTGAAACTTCTGGGGTTCGATGTCCCATCGGTCGACGAGATCACCTCGAAGGATTTGCCGAACCACCACGCTTTGGGCGCAGCGAACATCAACATCGTGGAGTCGCTCGACCTGCGCGCGGTTAGCATGGGGCGCTACAATCTAGCTGCGCTGCCGCTGAAGATTGCCGGTGGAGACGGGTCGCCGATTCGCGCGATTCTCTGGCGCGAGTGAGTTCATCGGTGGCCACCCTCGCAGGCCGGCCGTTTCTCGAACGGAAGAGCACCTGGTGGGCGGTGACATCGCTGATCGTGCTGACGTTTTGCCTAACAAATCTTCCGTGGCAGCTCGACGACTACGATCAGGCGAAGCAGGCGTTTACGTCGTTCGAGATGGTGAACGAAGGCCACTGGCTTTACCAACATACGCCTAACGAGAAGATCGCGACGAAACCGCCACTCGTCGGATGGGTGTCGGCGGCGTTGTACCAGGTCACGCGATCTTGGGAGTTGTCGTGGCGGATTCCTTCCTTTGCCGCGGCGTTGGCATTATTGCTTGTGCTCTCGCGGCAAGCGACACGGGCGTTCGGCCCAGCGGCAGGTTTTGTGGCGATGAGTGCGTTCGGCTTGAATTTACTGTCGCCGAGGCTTGCCACGCTGGTGCGCACGGACATGCCGCTCACGCTGGTCATTTTTCTCCTCGACGTAATGATCTGGCGCAAGGTCCGCGGCGTTGACGCATGGAACGCGCGCGATCGGGTGACGATGTTCGCGCTGCTTTCGGCGGCGATGCTAATCAAAGGGCCGATTGTGTATGCGTTCCTGCTGCCGGGGATCGCGGCGTATCAATGGCGGCGACGCAGCGTCGGCGGCGTGAGTGCTTGGTGCGGATGGTGGCCGT
>JALYXP010000088.1 GCA_030947045.1 Verrucomicrobiota bacterium
TCGACGGCGCGCATCATCTCGCGCTCGTTAAAGGAACCATTTCGCAAAGCGAGCCGGTCCTGGTGCGCGTGCACAGCGAGTGTCTCACCGGCGATGTCTTCGGATCGCGCCGGTGCGATTGCGGGAACCAGCTGCACGCTGCTCTCCAGCAAATCTCCGATGAAGATGCGGGCATTCTAGTTTACATGCGGCAGGAAGGTCGCGGCATCGGGCTGGCGGCAAAGATCCACGCCTACAAACTACAAGAAGAGGGCCTCGATACAGTTGAGGCGAATGCCAAGCTCGGCTTCGGGAGCGACCTCCGCGACTACGGGCTTGGCGCGCAGATCTTGTTCGACCTCGGCGTGCGCAAGTTCCGCTTCCTCACGAATAATCCCAAGAAAGTGGTCGGCCTCGAAGGCTACGGAATTCAAATGGTCGAGCAGGTGCCGATCCGTAGCGAAGCGAATCCGCACAACGCGCGCTATCTCGAGACGAAGCGCGTGAAGATGGGGCACCTCCTCTAGGCGCCCGGCGCTGCTCCTGTCATGTCGACTGATGTTGCCGCCAGGCCTGCAAGCACCAGCGCGAAACGTGTGTTCGCGATCGTGGCCAGTAAGTTCAACGGACGTTTTGTGCAGGGCCTGGTCGATCACGCTACCGCTGAGCTCCGTTCTCTCGCGCCTGCCTCGACGGTGACGAAATACGAAGTGCCCGGCGCGTTCGAAATTCCAATTGTGGTTCGCGAGATTGCCATGGCCAAGAAGGTCGATGCCGTCCTCGCGCTCGGCGTGATCCTGAAAGGCAGCACGACACACGCTGAACATCTCAGCCATTCCGTAACAAATGCGCTCCAGCAGATCGCGCTGGAGTATGGTGTGCCTGTGATTAACGCCGTCCTCGGTCTCGACAATGAGCAGCAAGCGGGGGAGCGCTGCCTCGAAAAGCGGATCAACCGCGGAATCGAAGCCGCGCAAGCCGCCGTCGAAGTGACAAACGTGCTCGCGAGTTTGCGCGCGAACTAGGTCCCATGGGTAAGCGACGCATGGCACGGCAGGCAGCCATTCAATTCCATTTCTGGCGCGACATGCAGGGTGGCGGCGAGCCGGAGAAGATGGAGGATTTCTGGGATTTCTGCCCGGCGAAACCAAACGTCCGCGCCTTCGCGCAGCCCCTCATCGACGGCATGGTTGCTCACCTTCCGGAGATCGATGAACGCATCGCGCGCTACTGCGATAATTACGAGCTTCGTCGCATCGCACCAGTCGATCGCAACGTCCTTCGTCTCGCCATTTTCGAGATGCTATACCGCGACGACATCCCGCCGGTTGTCTCAATCAATGAAGCGATCGACCTCGCGAAGATTTTCGGTGGTCCCGACTCCGGGCGTTTCGTAAATGGCATTCTCGATCGCGTGAAAGGTGATCTCTCACGCCCGCTGCGCGAAGCTTCCGCGAAGCCTCTACTGTAGCGGCGGTCTGTGACCGCCGATCTGAGCCGCTCGTGCGTTCCGCCGTTCGGCGGTGATAGACCGCCGCTACAGCAGCCGGGTCTGCTGCGCGCGGACCACGATCACATCCTGGCGAAAGCGTTTCTCGAGATCGTGCCGGTAATTTCTCCACCACAACTCATCGAGCTCTGAAGCCATTACTTCGAAGATGACGATGTCATCACGGCTGATGTGGTCGTCGTTCAGCTTCCAATGTCCCTCCGCACGGGCGTGCGTATAAACGGTGATGCCACCGAACTTGTCCGTCAGTTCCTGCTGCACGCGAGTGTAATCATCGCGGGCAAACGCCTCCTGCGTGTTGTCATGAATCGGCAACAAAATCTGCACGAGGTGCATCGTGGTGCCTTGCACTCGTTACGCTCCTGGATGTGCAGGCAATATTCTGCCTGAGACTTCTCCGAAGCCGACACGATACCCGTCGCCTTCGGCCCAGCCGGTAATCGACAAAGTGTCGCCATCCTCGAGCCATTTGCGTGACTCGCCGTTCGGCAGCGCAATCGGATTCGCGCCGCGCCACGTCAGCTCGAGCATGCAACCGCGCGAATCTTCCGTCGGTCCGCTGATTGTGCCGCTCGCGAGCAGGTCGCCCGGCTGCAGATTGCAACCACCGACGGTGTGATGAGCCAACTGCTGCGCCATGCTCCAGTAGAGATGGTGGAAGTTCGTCCGCGTGAT